>JBJEMK010000063.1:0-16549 GCA_051879635.1 Eubacterium sp. | reverse complement strand
CATATGCTGCTGTCTGCTTGTAAATAGGTCTTCTCAAATCAAGCATTTTTATAATTCCGGCAGGGCGCAAATCAAAATTATCTCTTACAATTTCAACTAATTTTTCATCAGTAATTTTCCCTGTTCCAAAAGTATCTATCATTATAGAAGTCGGTTGTGCTACTCCTATTGCATAGGACAATTGTATTTCACATTTATCTGCCAGCCCTGCAGCAACAATGTTTTTAGCTACATATCTGGCTGCATATGATGCTGAACGATCCACTTTTGTGCAATCTTTACCTGAGAAAGCTCCACCACCATGTCTTGCGTAACCACCATATGTGTCAACTATTATTTTTCTTCCGGTAAGTCCACTGTCACCATGAGGTCCTCCAATAACAAAACGACCTGTAGGGTTAATATAACACTTTGTATTTTCATCTACCATATTATCAGGAACTACTGCATCAATTACATACTTTCTTATATCTTCATGTATCTGCTCCTGGGTTACATCAGGGTCATGCTGAGTAGAAATTACTATCGTATCTAATCTGCAAGGCTTTCCATTTTCATCATATTCCACGGAAACCTGACTCTTACCATCAGGGCGCAGATAAGTTAATACACCACTCTTTCTGACTTCTGTGAGCTTAAGTGTCAGTTTATGGGCCAGAGCTATAGGATAAGGCATAAGCTCTTCTGTTTCATTGGTTGCATACCCAAACATCATACCCTGATCGCCGGCTCCTATTGCCTCTATATCTTCATCGCTCATAGTATTTTCCTTTGCTTCAAGTGCCTTGTCTACACCCATTGCAATATCTGATGACTGCTCATCCAATGATACTATGACACCACATGTTTCTGCATCAAATCCATACTTTCCTCTGGTATACCCAATCTCTGTTATTGTATCCCTTACCGTTTTTTGTATGTCCACATATCCCTTAGTCGTTATTTCTCCCATAACCAGTACAAGCCCTGTTGTAATTGCTGTTTCGCAAGCAACTCTGCTCATTGGATCCTGTGCAATCAATGCATCCAGAATTGCGTCTGAAATCTGGTCACATATTTTGTCAGGATGTCCCTCCGTTACTGACTCTGATGTAAATAATCTTTTTTCCATTTTATCTCCTTACTGTAACTCATCTTAAATTACAAAAATCCGACTCAATGGCCGGACCTGAAAACAATTCAAATCCTCATATCGGTCGATTACTCGCTCAGGCTGGCACCTTCCTTATGGGGTTGCCGTGGCTTCAAAGATCCCTGTATCTCCACCACTCTTAATATGAGTATTTCTTAAATGTATTTTATTTATTTGTACGTTGACATTATATATCACATTTATACATAAAGCAACCCCATATATTATTTATACAATACTTGACAAAAATCTGCCTTATGATACTGTTGAAATATAATTAATTTTAAATTTTTGAGGTACTACTATGCAAATAAAGAACAAAATTATAATTGTAATTGCAATTATTCTGATAATTATGCTGATTGGTATTCTTATAATTAATATATATATTAAAAATTTTTCTTCTGATAAAATAGTATCTGAAGATGACGCTTCTACTAAAAAAGCAGACTGTATTTTAATACTTGGGGCCGGTATCCGTTACGATGGCACCCCAAGTCAGATGCTTGAAGACCGGCTTCTTGAAGGAATTGCTCTCTATAACAACGGTTCAGCTTCCAAAATCATTATGAGTGGTGATCATGGAAGTCATAACTATGATGAAGTTAATGTGATGAAACAATATGCTATTGACAATGGTGTACCTTCTGAAGATATTTTCATGGATCACGCCGGTTTTTCTACATATGAAAGTATGTATCGTGCGCAGGCCATTTTTGGAGTCAAAGTAATGATTGTTGTGACTCAGGATTATCACCAGTATCGTGCTTTATATATTGCTAATAAGCTGGGAATCGATGCATATGGTGTATGCTCTAATCCAAGGACATATGCTAATCAATGGAAACGCGATTTTAGAGAAATTATTGCCCGCACTAAAGACTTCTTTAATGTAATAAGAAAACCAGAACCCACTTATCTGGGTGATGAAATTCCTGTAAGTGGAAATGGCGATATCACTAACGATTAATTTATGTAATATTATCCGTTAATTAATTCAATAACCGGTTTTAAGTTTTCTACACTTACATAATCGTGTCCATTCTTTACCATTTCTATTGCTGCTATTTCCTCCGGCGTTTTGTTTTCTTTCTTTTCTAATTGTGGAAGCATATTCTGTACTACTATATTCATCATAAACTTGTTGATACCTGTTAATGCTTCTAACTTTAGTCCACCCTGCAGCACAAATACTTTTGTTGATACAGGTATATGATGCCTCTCAATAACTTCTTTTACTGTCTTTTCATTTGGTATTCCCATACCTACTGCGCAGGCTATACTTATATTATATTTTCTGCATATCTTTTTGTATCCTTGAAGATTTCCTGCCTTAAGCCAGCCCATAAATATAACTTTTGAGCCTTTACTTATGGTTTTGCCTGCTTCTTTTATTGTGTATGCCTTTAAACCGGTTTCCTCTGAAAGCAACTGAGCATACTTTTTAGTAAACCCTGTGCATGATTCATAAATTATTGCGTCCATTTTATTCTCCAATACTATCTTTCTTCTCTAAAATATGGAAGTCCTAATGATTCCGGTGGCTGATTTTCTTTTTTCTTTCTCAGGCTTGTAAAAATAAGTACTACAATTGTTACAATGTACGGAAGCATTTTGAAAATTTCCTGTGAACTCCTCGTCAGTCCCGGAAGATAAAAATACATCCAATAAAGTATTCCAAAAAGGTAAGCACCCCAAATAGCATTTCTGGATTTCCATGTTGCAAATATAACAAGTGCAACAGCCAGCCACCCCAGCTTTTCAATACTTCCATCATTTGCCCATGTTCCCTTTATATAGTCCATAACATAATATACACCGCCAAATCCTACTATTCCGGCACCTATGCATGTGGAAAGATACTTGTACAATGTGACATTTATTCCGGCAGCATCTGCTGTGGCCGGATTTTCACCTACTGCCCTTAAATTAAGCCCGGTCCTGCTCTTAGAAAAAAATATTCCAACAATTACTGCAATAATTATAGCCAGGTATACCATAAATCCATATGAAAAAAATATTTTTCCAATAATCCCAAGTTTCCCTGCAAATGGCAGCGTTGCTTTAAATGCACTGCTTGTTACAGGAACTGATATCTGCTCAAATCTGCCGGTAAGTGTATTAAGTGAACCGCCAAAGAAATTAGCAATACCTGACCCAAATATTGTAAGAGTCAGACCTGTAACATTTTGATTTGCACGTAAAGTAATAGTAAGAAAACTATATATAAGTCCCCCTATTGCTGCAGCCACGAAAGCACATAAAAGCGCTATAGTAACGCACACTATTTTATTAGGGTTTTCTGTACTGTTTTCATATACAAATACACCGGCAAGTGAAGCTATTCCGCCAAGATACATAATTCCCGGAACACCCAGATTAAGATTACCGCCTTTTTCAGTAATAATCTCACCAACGCATCCAAACATAATAACTGTTCCAAATACAACTGCTGCCTGAATTAATGTTACTAACGACGACATTTACTTCACCTCCTTTTTATTTTTTCTAAATATCAATTTATAATTAACAAAAAACTCGCTACCCAATATAAAAAACAGGATTATACCTATAATCATATCTGCTGCATAATCATTGAGATGACATTTAGATGCAATCTCAGCAGCACCACTATCTAAGAAAGCAAGAAGAAATGCAATCAAAATCATAGTAAAAGTATTAAATTTTGCAAGCCATGCTACAATAATAGCTGTAAATCCACGTCCTCCCGCTGTACTGGTTGAAATAGTATGACTTGCACCACTTACTGCCAGAAATCCTGCCAGTCCACATATTGCACCAGATACAAGCATTGTTCTTATTATAACTTTCTTTACACTTATTCCTGCATATCTTGCAGTATTTTCAGATTCACCTACTACTGATATTTCATATCCGTGCTTTGTATATTTGAGATAAACAAATATACCGACTGCCAAAGTCATTACTATAATAACATTAAGCATATACTGCTGTCCAAATACTTCTGGAAACCATCCTGCCTTAGTTGACTGATTTATAATTCCTACTGTATTAGAACCAAATGGATTTTCCCACTTTGCCACAAAGAAAGAAGTAATCTGAATTGCCACATAATTCATCATAAGAGTAAAAAGAGTCTCATTAGTATTCCATAAAGCCTTAAAGACTGCCGGGATTAATCCCCATACTGCTCCTGCTATAATACTTGCAATTATCATTACTATAAATAGCTGCCATGTTGGAAGTTCCGGTAAATAGATCATGCAGCCCGCTGTCGCAACTCCGCCAATAAGTATCTGTCCCTCAGCTCCAATATTCCAGAACTTCATTTTAAATGCAGGTGCCAGGCCAACGGCTATACATATAAGCATCATTGCATCTCTTATTGTAATCCATGACCGCCTTTCCGTTCCAAAGGCTCCCTTAAACATAACCCCATATACTTCAAGCGGATTTATTTTAGTTATTGAATATATAAGTACTGCACAGACAATCAATGATAATAAAACACCTGAAAGTCTGACTAATATTTTTTTCCATAAAGGAAGTCCTTCACGCTTTGCAATACGTACTAATGGTTCTTTTGCTGTCATTAAATTGCTCATTAGTGTGTCTCCTCCTTTAAGTTTGTCATAAGTAGTCCTACCTCTTCTTTTGTTGCAGTTCTTCCATCAAGTATACCATTTACTTTTCCTCCGCACAGAACCATTATTCTGTCGGAAAGTTCTAAAAGAACATCCAGATCCTCTCCAACATAAATAACCGCAACACCCTTTTTTTTCTGTTCGTTAAGCAGATGATATATTGTATATGATGTATTTATATCTAATCCACGTACTGCATAAGCGGTCATAAGAATTTTAGGAGAGGAAGCTATTTCTCTTCCTACCAGAACCTTTTGAACATTACCACCTGATAATCGCCTTACAGGTGTACCTATACTTGGAGTCATTACTTCCAGCCTGTCCTTAATATTTTCTGCAAGCTGCCTTGGTTCTTTGGTTCTTGCAAATACTCCATTACCACGTGTATAATTCTTAAGCATCATATTTCCTGTCATTCCCATAGAGCCAACCAGCCCCATGCCTAATCTGTCCTCAGGCACAAAGGAAAGAGAAATTCCTAATTCTCTTATTTTTCTTGGAGATTTTCCGATAAGGCTCTTCTCCTCATTGGTTTCAGAATCATAATATACTATCTCACTATTTGGAGTCACAATCTGAAGTCCCGCAATTGCTTCCAGCAATTCTTTCTGTCCGCAACCTGAAATTCCTGCTATACCAAGAATTTCTCCTCCATATGCTTCAAATGTAACATCATCCAATACTTTTATTCCCTCTTTATTAACACATGAAAGATGCTTTACATCAAGATATTTTTTCTTATTCTTAACAACAGGTCTTTCTATATCCAATGATACTTTCTTGCCTACCATCATTTCTGTGAGGGAAAGTTCTGTTGCATCCTTTGTAAAAACTGTGCCGATATATCTGCCTTTCCTAAGAATTGATACTCTGTCTGATATGCTTAAAACTTCATGAAGTTTATGCGTAATAATGATAACTGATTTTCCATCAGCCTTCATATTACGAATTACATTAAATAACTTTTCTGTTTCCTGAGGTGTGAGGACTGCTGTAGGTTCATCTAAAATAAGAATGTCTGCACCACGATATAAAACTTTTATAATTTCAAGTGTTTGTTTCTGGGAAACAGTCATATTATAAACTTTCTGATTAGGATCAATGTCAAAGCCATACTTCTGACATATGTTATTAATCTTTTCAGCAACCGCTTTTCTGTTAAATCTCCCGTTTTCCTTAAGGCCCAGGACCACATTTTCTGCTGCCGTAAATACATCAACAAGTTTAAAATGCTGATGTACCATACCTATCCCTAAATTGAGTGCATCCTTTGGAGATCGTATTGAAGCCTCTTTACCCTTTACAATAATTCTTCCTTCATCGGGATAATAAATTCCTGACAACATATTCATAAGTGTAGTCTTCCCGCTGCCATTTTCGCCCAGGAGTGCTAATATCTCGCCCTTATTTATTGTAAGACAGACTTTATTATTAGCCACTACATGCCCAAAATTTTTAGTTATATTTTCCATTAACACGGCTGTTTTCTGTTTCAAAATTACACCTCTTTAAATAAAATTATACAATATTTTTGGTATGACAAGAAATCATAAAACTTCTTATCATACCAAAAATGGGGAAGCATTACTGCTTCCCCTCATTGGAAACTAATTAGTTAAGTTCTGTTATGCCATCGATTCTGATATCAAATGATGGAGCTGCTCTTAATTCTGATTCATGGAAATATCCGTCTGAAACTGCCTGAGCATTTTCATCGCCTTCATCACAGGCAAAATCACCATTAAGATCTATATAATAGCTGTCGATATTTTCTCCGTTAACAGTAAATGCAGATGTATCAAATACATGTAATGAACCATCTTTAATTGATGCTTCTACTTCTGCTACTTTATCTGCTGTACCTTCTGCACATGATGAACCAAGATCTGTAATTGCCACAGCGTCTGTTTCATAACCTTCAGCCCAGTCTGTAGCAATTTCCTTGCCTTCCATAGCCTGTCCAATTGCATATTTATAATATACTGACCAGTTATTTGTTGCAGATGTTAAAACTGCATCAGGTGCAACTGATAACATATCAACATTATATCCTACAGAATATGCAACCTTACCTGATTCTACTGCTGCCTGTACTGCTGCAGGAGCTCCTGTTGAGTCTGCATGCTGTCCGATAATTGCACATCCCTTTGACATAAGAGAATTTGCTGCTTCGCCTTCTGCTGTAATATCAAACCATGAGTTTGTATAAGTAACCTGCATTGATACTTTATCGTACACCGACTTTATACCAAGGAAAAATGCTGTATAACCTGATACAACTTCTGCATATGGATAAGCACCTACATATCCAATCTTAACATTGCCATCTTCATCATAATTGTCATCTGAAAGTTTGCCTGCTTCAACGAGTTCAGCAACCTTCATACCGGCTACAACACCTGATACATAACGTGATTCATATACTTTTGTAAATGCATTTTTGAAATTATCAAGACCTGCCTGATTAGCTGTATCTCCTGTCATTGCAACAAATGTTACGTCTGAACATTCGCCTGCAGCCTGCTGAATAAATGACTGATGTCCATAGCTGTTAGAGAAAATAAGTGTACATCCCTGATCTACAAGGTCAATTGCTGCATCATAGCATGTTTCATCTTCTGCAACACTGTACTTCCAGATAACATTATCTTCACTAAGGCCAAGCTCATCAACCGCTTTCTTGATTCCTTCGATGTGTGCATATGTATATCCTTCATTTTCATCACCTACAAGGATAACTCCAACCTTAAGGTCTGAATCTTCTGAATTCTTATCTGTATCAGAAGAGCTGCCACATGCAGCAAGAGATAAAACCATAACGCCCACAAGTAACAAACTTATAAGTTTTTTCATTTTCTTTTGCCTCCTAAAATTTATGTAACAATTATATTACAAACAAATTTGTGTGTAAAGTTTTTTTGTCACAATTTGGACACAAATTTAAAAACAGCTACATATCAGATGTTATTATAATCTGAAATATAGCTGTTTTAATTATTTATAAAAATTAATAGTTGTATTTATACTGCACTTAATTTAAATTTCTGTATATCTCTGTCACAGGAAACTTTTTCTATGTCTGCTCCCAGCTGCCTAAGTTTCTCCTCGAAGCACTCATATCCACGTTGTATGTAAACAATATCATCTACTGTCGTATACCCGTCTGCTGCAAGTCCGGCAATAACTAACGCTGCTCCGGCTCTTAAATCAGGTGCTACTACTTCTGTACCCTGATATCTTTCAACTCCTGCTATAAAGGCTGTCTTACCGTCCACTTTAATGTCAGCTCCCATTTTATTCAGTTCGTCTACATATTTAAATCTGTTTTCAAATATGTTTTCTGTTACGATACTGTTACCATTGGCAATTCCAAGGGCAACTGAAATCTGTGGCTGCATATCTGTAGGAAATCCAGGATATGGACTCGTTTTTATCTGCGAACCTCTAAGAGGATTAGCCCCGATAACCCTTACTGCATCATCATATTCGGAAATAGTGCATCCCATCTCAGCAAGTTTAGCTGAAATACCTTCAAGATGCTTAGGTATTACATTCTTTACAATAACATCACCATGTGTTGCTGCTGCCGCACACATAAAGGTTCCTGCCTCTATCTGATCAGGTATTACTGAATAAACTGTTCCGTGAAGCGAATCAACCCCTTTGATTCTGATTACATCTGTTCCGGCTCCTTTGATATTTGCTCCCATGCTGTTAAGCATATTTGCAACATCAACTACATGTGGCTCCTTAGCTGCATTTTCAATAATTGTTCTTCCCGATGCCATCGTAGCCGCCAGCATTACATTGATAGTAGCTCCTACAGAAACAACATCAAGAAAAATATGGTTGCCGGTCAAATTCAATGCCTTAGCATAAACCATGCCATATTCCTCAACAACCTCAGCGCCTAATGCCCTGAATCCTTTAAGATGCTGATCTATAGGTCTGCTGCCAATCTTACATCCACCCGGCAGGGCAACTTCTGCATTTTTATTTTTTCCAAGCAGTGCACCCAATAAATAATACGAGGCTCTTATCTTTCTCATATGCTCATGGTCTACTCTGCAGGAATCTATTGTTTTTCCATTTATTTTAACTGTATGCTTATCAATCCGGTCAACTCTGGCTCCTATCGCCTCAATAACCTGAATAAGCATATTCGTATCTCTGACATCTGGCAGATTTTCAATGGTCACTTCTTCGTCTGTCATAATAGCTGCCGCAATGATTGCAAGTGCCGCATTTTTAGCTCCACTTATTTCAACTTCGCCTTTTAGCGGACTGCCTCCTCTTATTATATATCGCTCTTCCATTATGCACCTCAAAATGAATAATTGGTGGTACCTTTGCATTACAATACCACCAATTATTATATCATAATATATATATTTGTAAAACCTTTTTTAGTTTTGTTTTAACCTGACCTAATATGCCGGAACATAGCCCAACGGGTCAACTTTTATACCATTCACTATTATTTCAAAATGAAGGTGTGGTCCTGTACTCTGTCCGGTATTTCCGCTTAAAGCAATTTTGTCACCCTGAGTCACATACTGCCCTGACGAAACAAGTAACTGGCTCAAATGTGCATACCTTGTCTGGTTGCCATCTGAATGTTGTATCAGAATGGTATATCCATAACTGCTGCTCCATCCTGACAATACAACTGTTCCACTACATGAGGCCTTTACGGCTGTTCCAACCGGCACTGCCCAGTCAACTCCTTTATGATAATCACCTAGTGACTGCCTGTATCCAAATGTTGAAGATAATCTTCCCCCTGTTACCGGTTTTATATATGTCGGAATCTCCCGCGTTCCTTTTGCTATTACTGTTGGTGTTGCCTCTTTTATGATATTTTCTTCGAGAATCTCTGTATTTGTCCTAACCCCATTAACGCTGGTAACAAATGCTGTGACCTCACGAATTCCCCTTGTTCCCTTCGTAATAACTTCCTCATCCCCTTCATAAAGCTCATCACTTTGTATATATTCTATTTCTGCAGAATATTTTTCTTTATATGTCGTTTGTTTTGAAGTAACTACAGAAAGTGCAGGTGTAGGCACGGTTACTACTATTTCATCGTCAATAAGTATAATTGAATCTTCATCAAGATAATCATTTAATTCTAAAAGTTCTGCCATAGACAAATCATAATTATCTGCTATTAGTGACAGACAGTCACCCTCTTCTACTATATATATATCCTTTTCCGGTTTTTTCTCAGTCAAATCTTCTACTGCTTCATCAACACTAAGTATCTTTTGTGCATTAACAAACGCTTCTATAATCTCAACATTTTCCTGGAATGAAACACTTTCCAACGAGCTTTTTGTATCTTTATTTTTTGATAATTCAACTGTCCATGTGTTAAAATGGCTGCTCTCAGATTCTACTAAATTAATTTCAAATCCATCTTTCTTGTCATAGTTGTTTTTTACTTTTGTGAGAACATTTTTCACATCATTTAATGAAGAAAGATTAACAGTATGTCCATCAACATTGAGAACATATGCCTGAACCGTATCATTAACTGAAAGCTTTGAATTTAAAAGTACTTCATATACCTGATTTTCAAAATCATCTTCTGTACTTATGTAATCTGCATCATGGTTTTGTTCTGTAACTTCCAACTCCGTATCAATAAAAACCATATCTGTTGATTCCGTCATGATGCGTTCCCTTGCTTCTTTTACTATTTCCTCCACCTGGGCAGGGTCATCAGTTGCTCCCAACTCCTGACCATTAAGCGAAACTATATAATATCCATTATATTTTTCTTCTCCCATCGCAAATCCTGAAAATGAATATGACAGCATCATTAGTAAACATACTGACAGAGCTGTAACAATATACGTCAGTCTTATCCTTTTGTGATACTTTGTAATCTTTTTCACATCTGCCTCCAATATCTATATGTTTTTGTTACTTTGGCGAAAACATTTCGTAACATTTTTGTAATATTTATTTTATCAGTAACTTATCTTTTTGTAAAGCACCTTATATTGCCATTTATTATTATTTCCATTTTTTTACATATAATACATGGCTTATAATTTATGAAAATCAATGTGTATTCATTAACTGAAATTTTATGTTACATAAATATATGTCAGGCAAGTGTCTCCATAATTTTTTCTATTGTCTGTTCTACATTACATCCTGATTCGCTTACAGTAATATGGGCATATTTTTCGTATAACGGAACCCTTTCTCTGTAAATATCCTCCAACGTCTGACCATCCTTTAATACAACTCCACGCCCTTTTATATTTCCCAGTCTTTTACTGTTAGTATCAAAGTCAAGGCTTAAATAAATCACTGTACCTATCGCTCTCATATGTTCCATTGCTTCCTCTCCGTAAACAACGCTTCCTCCGGTAGCAATAACTGTATTTTCAACCTCGATATTTTTACATATGTTATTTTCTATTTTTATAAAATTTTCAACTCCCTCATCACTTATAATATTTTTTAACAGTTTTCCCTCTTTTTCCTGTATAACTAAATCTGTGTCAACAAATTTGTATCCAAGTATTTTTGCTAAAATAACTCCCACTGTACTTTTGCCGACTCCCGGCATACCTATTAAAATAATATTACTCATCCTTATTCCTTTCCATCAGACTGGCACGTAAAACAGCTTCTGTGCCATACTTCTTTCGTATTTTATCCATGGCCTCATCCAATTTCTTCATTTTATCCCTGTCCGGCTTCGTTTTATTTTCTTTATTTAACAGCTCAAATATATCTATCTGCTCAGGTTCTGATATATCTGCAAGCTTTGTTGTCCTTATACCCAACAGCCTTACCGGGAATCCATTCCATACTTCCTTAAAAAGCCTGCATGCTACTGCATATATTTCACTGCTTGTCCCAGTAGGAGTATCCAACATAGTTTGCTTAGATATCTTGGAGAAATCAGCATATTTTATCTCTATAGAAATATTCCCTGCCTTTTGTCCTGCCATCCTCAGTCTTCCTCCAACCTGCTCAGCAAGTGACAGTAATACCTTATTTATTTCATCTTCTGCGTCCAAATCCCTTGGTGTTGTTACTGAATTACCTATTCCTTTTGCGCTTTCTTCTTCAGATGCTACTTTAGAATCATCTATACCATTTGCATATTCCCATATTATGTGCCCATGCTTTTTTAAATGTGATTCCAATACATCTACAGAAGTATGAGCCAGTTCACCAATCGTGTTTATTCCCAGCTTTTTTAAAGTATTCCGGCTTGATTTTCCTACCATAAGTAATTCGCTAACAGGCAAAGGCCACATTTTTACAGGTATTTCTTCAGGATATAATGTATGAATTTTATCGGGTTTGGTAAAATCAGAAGCCATTTTAGCCAGAATTTTATTAGTAGAAATTCCTATATTTACAGTAAATCCTAACTGATTGTAAATATTATTTTTTATTTGTTCTGCTGCTAATAATGGCGATTCAAAGTTGTTTTTTATACCAGTAAAATCCATATAACATTCATCTATACTTACCTGTTCAATACAATCCGTATAGTTTCTTAATATATTTATAAATCTCTTACTCATATATTGATAAAAATCATGTTCAGGAGGGTAAATAAGCAAATCAGGGCATTTCTTTAATGCTGATACAATCGGTTCTCCTGTTACTATATGATATTTTTGGGCAGGAATTGATTTTGCCAGCACTACTCCATGACGGCTTGACCTGTCTCCTCCAATTATAGCGGGCACCTCTCTTATATCAATATCAGCACCTGACCCTATCATCTTTACTGCAGTCCAGCTTAAAAATGCAGAGTTAACATCTATATGAAATATTATTCGTTCCAATTCATCACCCTCTTAATATTAAGGAGGGCAGCTTCATATATGAAATGCCCTCTCTTACTAATTACTCTTTTTTACCGAATATCCAAATTTACCAAGCTTTTGTCCTATGCAATAATATTCGCCGTGTGAATACACTATTGGATTTGCCTTTGCCAAATCAAATCTTCCTTTTTCGTCCATATATTGGTCATCTGCATGAACAGCAACTACATCTGCCATAAACATATCATGTGAGCCACAAGGTATAATATCTGTTACTTTACACTCAATATTTACAGGACTCTCCTTAATTAAAGGAGCACTTACATACTCTGCCTTTTCCCTTGTAAGCCCCATAGCCTCAAACTTATCAATATCCCTTCCTGACTTGACACCACAAAAATCAGTAGCAAATGCAAGTTTTTCTGTTGTCAGATTAATAACAAATTCTCCTGTTTCCTTAATCATATTATAAGAATGTCTCTCTTTACGTACTGATACATAAACCATTGCCGGGTCCGAACATACCGTTCCCGTCCATGCTATTGTCAATATATTTGTATTACCTGCCTTATCTGCAGATGATACCATCACTACCGGAAGCGGATAAAGCATATTCCCCGGTTTCCACAATTCCTTTGCCATATTTCCTCCTTTAATCCCTGACTTATTTAAATCATACTAATTTTATTATATGCATTTATATAACACCTGCTATCAATTTTCCTGCTGAATTGCAATCATTATCTTAGGTAGCAGTTGCTTTTTTCTTGATACAACATCTTTAAGAATGAAAGAGTTTTCAAAAGGCTGTATCCCGTATGCTTCTTTTATCAGATTTTCTGCTACAGGACCGGCATATATTAGTTCCGTAGTTTCCTGCAAAATATTCGTAAGCATAAAATACATGGCGTCAACCCCATATTCCTTATATGCTTTATCCAGATATGGCAGCAATTTATCCTTTATCTGTACCAATTCTTCCCCAGACATAGAATTTATCTGTCCTATTCCAAAAGACACGCCTTCAATTGAAAACTTTTTAAAATCCTGGTAAAAAATCTCTTCCGGAGATTTATTTATCAGATTACTTCCTGCCATAAACATTTCTTTTGCATGCTCTTCCATATCAATATCTGCGATTTGGGCAAGGGCTTCTGCAGCCTGTCTGTCTGTACCGGTACATGTTGGAGAACGGAACAGCAGTGTATCTGAAATTATTGACGACATTAATAATCCGGCAATATTTCCGGGTATTTCAATTTTATTCTCGATAAACATCTGGTAAACTATTGTAGCCGTACAACCCAATGGCTGGTTTCTGAAAAATACAGGAGTAATTGTTTCTACCGTTCCCAGTCTGTGATGGTCAATAATTTCAATAATTTCTGCATCCTCAAGCCCGTCAACAGCCTGACCGGGTTCATTATGATCCACAAGTATCATTCCTTTTTTACGGGCTCCAAGTAAATTCCTTCGTGAAATCATTCCTACATAATTATCATGTTTGTCAAGAATAGGAAAGTCCCTATGGCGTTTCTTGGTCATAACTCCCTTTATTACTTCTATATAATCATCTGTCCTAAATGTATCAAGGTTATCCCTCTGCATAAAATAGCTGATAGGCATACTCTGATTAATCAAACGGGCAACTGTATACGTATCATGCGGAGAAGTAATAACAACGCATCCCTTTTCCTTCGCAAGATTGATTATCCTTTGTGTTACTCCGGCATCATCACATACTACAATACATGAAGCTTTACTGTTAATAGCGGTTTCCTGAGAATGGGCACGATTACCCATAATGATAAAATCACCTTCGCTTATATTATCTGCCAGCATATCCCTATGACCCGCCGCCACAATAACTTTTCCCTTTGTATAATATACTTCCGGGTCTCCTGTAATCATTTTACCATCTAATGTTTTTACTATATTTTTATATTTTGTATGTGCCCTTGATAATACTGAATTATCATATATATCCATATATGACTTTGCAATTATTTCAGTGGTAATTACGCCTTCTAATCTGTTTGATTTTACAACAGGCAAAGTTACAACATTAAGTTCTTTCATCATTTCCCACGCGGTCTTAAGGGAAATGCTTCTGTCGACTCCCGGTGTTTTTCTTATTTCAATATCCCTCACCTGCGTTGACACATCTGCCATATATTCAGGTGGTATTACACCAAATTTTTTGAGTACATACGTAGTTTCTTCATTTAACTGCCCAGCTCTTTTAGGAAGATACATAATATTTTCATCGGTATTAATCGCATTTTTCAAATATGCATATGCAATTGCTGAGCATATAGAATCTGTATCAGGATTTTTATGTCCTATTACATAAATTTTACGCCGCTTTTCCATCTTACCTCCAATTGATTACCCCATTATTTTATTCTTAACCGTTACATCTGTTATCTGCCATTCACCATCATTAAGCTCATAGGTAAATTTTACTGTTGCCTTTACTGTTCCTGAATATTCACCTGTATAACTGCTATAATAAGTGGTATCCATAGACGCAGTATAATTATACTGAAACTTTGAGGTTATATTCACTACATCCGGATATGTATAACTTACGGAAGTATCAATATTTCCAAATTCCATATCTGAAACAAAATATTGGTCAATATCCTTCACTTCTTCATCAAAAAATGTGGCTCTTATTTTATTTACAGCTGTACTTACTGCCTTTTTAACAGATTTATTATCCGCATAGTCATCCAGAATCTTCTTATAACTCTTATTCTGCTTCATGCATAACTTATAGAGATTCTCTATTGTTTCTTCTGAATCTGCCAGGAGTATACTTTTAATATCATCTTTAAGCTCCATACCTTCAGAATTTACTACTGTCTCCATATTACTCTCACTTATGTCATTTGTCAGTGTACGTTCTCCATAATCTGTGGCTACATAAATGCTATGTTCACCTTTAAGCATCCTGTCAATCACATATGTATCAACAAGCTCTTCTTCATCTGTAGAAACATAATATTCTTCTGCACTTATACCATCAATATTTACATCTGCACCATTGATTACATTAATCATAATGTCTTCAATAACTGCATCATCAATAACTACATTCCAGTCAGGTATAATCTGATACCAGTTATCACGGTGTTCTACCATATTAATTGTAAACATTTCTGTACTACCTGTTAATTCATTAGTGTACGTTACCTCTGTCACGGCAGTTCCTTCAAACACAACCGCTTCACCAACCTCGTATTCACCTATACTACACATCGAACGTTCACTCTGCATTAGTAGTCCGAACGTCTCATTATTTATAAATGTACCCTCTTTTACCTGCACATACTGATACATATCATCAAAATTGCTTAATATATATGCCTGAAAATATGCATTTGCAACATTAAAAGGATCCATTCTATCTTCAAGAACAGCTATTCCTGCACCCAATGCTCCACATATAGTTAATCCAATTATTATCAATATAGTCTGGCATACTGCACCTCTTTTAAATGCCTTCCAGTAATCACTGATTGTTTTCTTCTGTTTAGCCTCCGAAACACTTTTTTCTAATGCATTTTCTTCTTCTAATGTAACCTCTTCTAATACAATCTCTTCTAATACAGCCTCTTCTGATATATTTTCTTCTGGTATATTTTCTTCTAATGTATTATCTTTTGGTATGTTATCTTCCGGTATATTTTGTTCTAATATGGTTGCTTCTTCCAATGCATTATCTGCCTCAGCTCTTTTTCTGGCTATTTCCAATGCATCTCTCATATCTTCTGTTCTATCTTCCGGAATATTATTATTTCCCATTTTATCCTCTCCAATTACATATATTCAAACTACTGTTAAGGCTTTTTATACATTTTATTTATTATACACTATAAAAAAACATTATTCAATTATACTGCCTGTTGATTTTTATACTATTTGTAGCTTTACAATTGATGTGACACTGCAGATGTATACAAAAAGCGATTGAATCC
>JBJEMK010000062.1:0-3993 GCA_051879635.1 Eubacterium sp. | reverse complement strand
TTATCCATGTACTTATCAATAGTCATTTCTATTTTTTTAACAATAGAAACAATTTCATCTTGTTCTTTTTTTTCGGGTATCCAGATTTCACCTCTTAAGAAATCCAAAGATTTTACTGCCTGCCTTTCATATACAGTTCCTTCTTCATATTTTCTGATATATTTTACAAAATTATTGCTACACAGTATATATCCGATAAAATCCAAATTATATGAAGGGTTAACCTCATAAGTCACATAAATAGGAGAAAAAATACATTTTTCTTTCTGCTTATTGATGCATATTACACCAAATTTCAAATTAGCAGGATTGTAACACACATCATTTGGCTTAACTATTTTATACTTTTTATCATCTTTTTTTACTAAAAAATCCCTATTATACTGTTCAGTTTTATCAACTACACCTTCTTTTGACAAAGAAACATGCTTATATCCAGATGATTTAGTAGCATACTCATTTCTTTCCAATAAAATATTTGATAACTTTTCCTTATGCCAATTTTCTTTTTTTGTTATTAGTCTCTGTACAACTGCATCTTTTTTCTTTTCTAAATATTCTATATTTTTTTCTTGAAGTTCAATTGCCTTATCCCATTTCATAAGAATTTCTGCAATTTTTTCTTGTTCCTCCCAATTTATAGGATAAGCATATTTTATTTTGGTTAAAGAATTTCTATTAATTCCATAAACCTTAAATCCACAAGAAAGGCAATAAAATTGTTTTTTAACATATGATGGAATTGTAATATACTGCCTAAAATATTTGGACAAAAAATCTCTTTTGGATTTTGCAAATATTATATGCAAACCTGCAATAAATGGTTTATTATCAGGATTATCAATTAATACTGCCCGGGATGTTCCCTCCAAATCTTCTGAAGCATCAAGAAAAGCAATGTCACCATCTTCCATTAAAAAAGTTTCATCACCTTTTAAGTTAATACTATATTTAGGTAACATAGAATATTCTTCGTATGTAACAATGTTTCTGTCATTACGATGTAAATCCCCATAATGTAAATATTCTATTCCCATATCGGACAATTCATCCCTTGATTTACCTAAGCCGCCATAAAACTCAAATAACTCCTTAAAGGTTTTATCGGTACACCAATCAGACGGAAAAACACCAAACTCAGTTTTCTTGTAACCTTTTGGCGCTTCCCCTTTTTTAATTTTTTCAATTTTCTCTTTAATTTCCTGTTTCATAACAAAATTCCTCATATTAAAATGGCAGTAGCAACAGTGCCTGCACAAGCTATTGAATATATGGATAAAATATCAGAATTCAGGTTGATAGTGTTTAGAATTAACTTTGAAGTATTCTTAGTCTTCATACTACCACTTCTTTCTTCAAAAATTGCTATAAAAATAAATGTCGCTGTGCAGGCGATCGCTATGCCCCATAATGGGTTAATTATCCGGTTTAATAAACACCTTTAAAAAGTCAGAGTGACTTTTTTCTAAATCTTTTTTTATTCCCACAGGATTGCCGAGTAATCCCTCGGGATCATATACAAAACAATATAATTTATCACATTTTTGATGAGATTGATACTTTTCAATATCAATAATAAGCTCCTCACCCAAACTTTTGCTCGTCATACTATTCCTGGTCTTTTTCACTTCAATAACAGTATTAATATCATTAATTAAAAAATCCATTCTGACTGCTCCACCGGCATATGACGGTGTCCACTCTTCTGCTCTTACATCATCAAAATGGAGTAAAAGTAGAGCATGCAACAAATCCTGAACATCATACTCATCATTAACATTCAGCGTTTCTCGATTATTATGTCTTGTTCTCAATTGTCTTGCAACTCTATGAAATTTATTAAAGATATTCTCAAGGAGTTCTTCTGAATTAAATCTACTTTCTTTTATTTCAGTAGTTATATATTCTTTATCTAATAAGTCTATCAATGAATCCAATAATCTCTGAACAGCATTAATATCATCAGGGGTTTCTTTTTTTGAAGACTCAATTTTTGAAACAATTTCAGGAGCATTAATGTTACAATTAGTTAAAAATTCTATAATTTTTGACTGCCACGCCTGAAATGTTCCTCTAGAAATACGTTCTCCAAAATATCCGGAATATATAGTTTTTCTAACATTCTCACCCTCGGTCTTTAATTCCGACAATATTTCAATTAATTGTTCCTTTGTAAAATTATTCATATACACCTCATCATTCCAAACCTAATTCCTTCAAACATTTTTCCATTTCTGCTTCTAATTCTGTAATCTGAGATTTTATATCTTTTATTTCGGCATTAACTGCATCAATATCAATCAGTTCTTCCTCTTCAAAGGTATCAACATAACGGGGTATATTCAGATTAAAATCATTTTCTTCAATCTCGTCTAATGTTGCAACATGACTATACTTTTCTATTTCAGCATTCTCACCGTTAATATAAGCTTTGTATGTGCTAACAATTTTTTTGATGTTTTCATCACTTAATTTGTTCTTTGCACGCTCTTTCGTGAATTCTTTTGATGCATCAATAAAAAGAATATTTTTATTCTTCCTACGCTTATTAAATACAATTATACAAGCCGGAATAGAAGTGCCATAAAAAAGATTTTCCGGAAGTCCGATTACTGCATCAATAATATTATTCTCCTTAATGACAGCTTTTCGGATTCTACCTTCTGATGCGCCTCTAAAAAGAACACCGTGAGGTGCAACCGCAGCTACTCTGCCTCTTTCACTCATACTATGTATCATATGTAACAGAAAAGCCCAGTCGCCCTTGCTTGCCGGTGGAACTCCTATATCAAAACGATGATAAGGATCTAATGAAGCCTCCATTTTAAAGTCTTTTTTCTTTCCTTTATTATCCTTTGTTTTTTCGGCAGAAACTTCTCCGCCCTTATTAAAACCTTGTGCCCATTTATCCTTACTAAAAGGCATATTCGCAACAATACAATCAAACTTCTTCAAGTTACCGTCACTATCCAGATGTTGCGGATTAGCCAGGGTATCACCCCACGCAATGTGTGCATCTCTGATGTCATGAATAAACATATTCATTCTTGCCATAGATATTGATGAACTGTTTACTTCCTGACCATAGATTGATACATTTTCAAGACCGCCTTTACGAGCTGCTCTTATCAACAAAGAGCCTGAACCACATGTTGGGTCATAAATTCTATCCCCATTTTCCGGACTTACTATCTGTGCCATTATTTCAGATACTTCTTGCGGTGTAAAGAAACTTCCTGCTTTCTTTCCTGCCATTGTGGCAAATTCGCCTATCATATATTCATACGCATCACCAATAACATCAGCAGGCACTTGTTCATCATTTGTTGCTATATTACTTGGTCTTAAATCAAGATCGGCAAAATCATCAAGTAAATCAATCAACAGCGGATTTTTCTGATCCTTTTTACCAAGATTACTTTCACTATTAAAGTCGATACCTCTAAAAATTCCTGCAAGAATAGAATTTGAATTTTCAATACCTGTCAGCGCTTCGCATATCTTTGTTCCAATGTCAACAGAATATTTATTTTTAAGCAGATATTCAAATGTATGTTCCTCTTTAAGGACAAAGGGAAGATTACTTATCTGACGTTCTAACCGTATTCCTGAATATTCTTTTTCAAGTTTTTCAACGCTTTCTGCATATGTATCACTTAAATATTTTACAAACAACATTGATAAAACATAATCCTTATAATTGGCGGCATCAATATTATCTCTAAATGTATTTGCCCCAGCCCAGAGCGTATTTTTTATATCATCAAAAGTTGTTTTATTTGTTGCCATTACAAATATCCTCCATATATTTATTAATCATATGTTCATTCTTATCATTCTCAAGTGTATTAAGTCTGTTTTTTAATTTAGTCAGTTCTTTGCTGACATACCATACCCTGCCGATTCTTTCCTGAAAATCAAGTGGTATGTCAGGAATCAAAAAGTTTTCAACATCTTTTCTTCCTATAGTAGGAATATTTCCTATTGAAGAAT
>JBJEMK010000061.1:0-4030 GCA_051879635.1 Eubacterium sp. | reverse complement strand
ATAGGAGGTGCCATATGTACGCAATTATAGCAACAGGTGGTAAACAGTACAAAGTTTCAGAAGGCGATGTAATCAGAGTTGAGAAACTTGGTGCAAGTGCCGGTGAAACAGTTGTATTTGATCAGGTTCTTCTCATAAGTGGAGATGATGTGGTCATAGGAAACCCTACAGTAGAAGGTGCTACAGTTAATGCTTCTGTAGTATGTGAAGGTAAGGGCAAAAAAGTAATCGTTTACAAGTATAAAAGAAAATCAGGATATCATAAGAAAAACGGTCACAGACAGCAGTACACAGAAGTGAAGATCAATAAGATCAATGCATAGTAAAGCAGGTGATTATTTATGATTAAAGCAGAAGTTTATAAAGATTCAGATGGAGTTATAAGAGGGTTTAAGATTTCAGGACATGCGGATTATGCAGAAGCCGGAGCAGATATTGTCTGTTCAGCGGTTTCAGCACTGGCAATTAATGCAGTAAATTCAGTTAACAGATATTGTGATGATGAATTTGATCTTAATACTTCACCGGATGGTCTGATTGAATTCAAGTTTAAAAATGACGAAATCAGTTATGATGCAGTATTATTTATGAAATCATTGAATCTTGGACTTAAGACTATTTCACAGCAGTATGAAAATTATATTAAGAAGACATATAAGGAGGTATAGAGCTATGTTATTAAAAATGAACCTTCAGCTCTTTGCTCATAAAAAAGGTGTAGGCTCTACAAAAAATGGCAGAGACTCAGAAGCAAAGAGATTAGGCGCTAAAAGAGCAGATGGCCAGTTTGTAAAAGCAGGCAACATTTTATATAGACAGCGTGGAACAAAGATTCATCCAGGCGTCAATGTTGGCCGTGGTGGCGATGATACATTATTTGCATTAGTAGATGGTGTAGTTAGATTTGAAAGAAAGGGTAGAGATAAGAAGCAGGTTTCTATCTATCCGGTAGCAGAATAATTTAAAGGGCTTCAAATCGAAAGGTTTGAGGCCCTTTTTGACAAAATGGAGATGTTATTATGTTTGCAGACAGAGCAAAGATATTTATAAAATCAGGAAAAGGCGGAGACGGACATGTTTCCTTCAGACGTGAATTATACGTTCCTAATGGCGGACCTGATGGCGGGGACGGCGGAAAAGGTGGAGATATAATATTTGAAGTAGATAAGGGATTAAACACACTTACAGATTTCCGCCATATACGAAATTATAAAGCGCAACCCGGAGAAGAAGGCGGAAAGCGCAATAAACATGGAAAAAATGGTGAAGACCTTATAATAAAGGTACCGGAAGGTACAGTAATAATAGATGATGTAACAGGTAAAATTATAGCTGACATGTCAGGAGATAACTGCCGTGAGACTATTTTAAAAGGAGGCAGAGGTGGGAAAGGCAATCAGCATTATGCAACAGCAACTATGCAGGTGCCTAAATATGCTCAACCGGGACAGAAAAGCAAGGAATTATACGTAAGACTTGAATTAAAGGTCATAGCAGATGTTGGATTAGTTGGATTTCCAAATGTAGGCAAATCAACACTGCTTTCACGTGTCACAAATGCACAACCCAAAATTGCGAATTACCACTTTACAACAATAAATCCAAATCTTGGAGTAGTAGATTTAGATGGAGGAAAAGGATTTGTTATTGCGGATATTCCTGGCCTCATAGAAGGAGCGGCTCAAGGTGTAGGTCTTGGACATGAATTTTTACGTCATATTGAAAGAACAAAAGTGATTATTCATATGGTTGATGCTGCTTCGACTGAAGGACGTAATCCAATTGAAGATATAAAAGCAATTAATTCTGAACTTCAGGCATATAATGATAATTTGGCAAAAATACCACAGGTAATAGCAGCTAATAAAATTGATGCATTATATGGAGAAAGTAATGAAATTATAGAAGAAATCAAAGCTGAATTTGAACCATTGGGTATTAGAGTGTTTCCTATATCGGCAGTAAGTGGAAAAGGTTTAAAAGAACTTATGTATCACGTGAGAAAAATGCTTGATGAAATAGGAGATGAAGTAGTGATATTTGACAAGGAATATTTTCCGGATGAGGAGCTTAATGATATTGAAGAACCATATTCAGTTGAAAAACTAGAGGAAGGATTATATTCAATAGAAGGACCAAGAATTGAAAGAATGCTTGGCTACACAAATCTTGACTCTGAAAAAGGATTTACATTTTTCCAGAAGTTCATGAAAGATAATGGCATACTTGATGAACTTGTAAAACTTGGAATTCAAGAAGGAGATACAGTAAAAATATATGGACATGAATTTGATTATTATAAATAATCTCAGCATGTAAGGAGACAATATGAACAGTAAGCAAAGAGCATATTTAAAAAAGTTGTCAAGCACAATGGACCCTATATTTCAGGTGGGCAAATCCGGTGTTTCACCGGAGCTTACCAGTGCAGTGTCAGAGGCACTTGAAGCTAGAGAACTTATAAAATTAAACGTATTAAAAAATTGTTTTGACGATTGCCGTCAGATAGCTGAAACTATAGCTGCAAGAACCAATTCAGAAGTTGTACATGTTATTGGAAGGAAAATTGTACTTTATAAATTTAATAAAGATGATCCAAAGATTATACTTCCCAAATAAACTCCAATAATAAAATTATAATATATAAGGAGTTCCTTATGGAAAAAAGTATTGGAATATTAGGTGGGACATTTGACCCAATACATCTGGGACATATTTATATGGCAGAATGTGCATACCGGCAGTTTGGACTTGATAAGATTTTGTTTATGCCCTCGCCAAATCCACCTCATAAAAGTGAATTTAGTGATATTAATTATAGAACTGACATGGTTAAACTTGCAATAAAAGATTTAACTTTTGCAGAATTTTCGGATTATGAATTAAAGAAACAAGGGAAAGCGTATACCTCAGATACATTAACAAGTCTGAAGCAGGAAAACCCTGATACCAAGATTTATTTTATTTTGGGAACAGATTCTTTATTCGATATTGAAAGATGGAATTGTCCAGAAGATATTTTTAGAAATGCTGCTATTCTGGCAGCACCAAGGGAAAATGTAGATAATTCAATGACAGGTAAAAAGTATAATCTGGAAGATGATTTGGATAAACATATAGTATATCTTATGGATAAATATAATGCAGAGATTCATCTCATTTCAATGGATACAATAAATATTTCATCGAGTAAAATAAGAAATATAATCGACAATGGTAAAGACTTTAGCCAACTGGTGACTCCAGAAGTTTATTACTATATTCAAAAGAAAAGAATTAGAAGTCTTATGGATGAATCACGATTTATTCATACATTGGGTGTTGCTGATACAGCAAAAAAAATGGCTTTAAGATTTGGAGCGAATGAAAACAAAGCTTATATGGCAGGATTGCTTCATGATTGCGCCAAATGTATTTCTGATAATGAAAAGGTAAATATTTTAAATCAGAGAGGTATTGATATTACACCTGCAGAGTCTAACAATAAATTTTTGCTACATGCAAAAGTCGGTGCAGTTTTTGCAAAAGAAAAATTTGGAATTACTGATACTGAAATACTTAATGCAATAAAGTATCACACAACAGGGAAACCAAATATGACACTGCTTGAGAAGATTATATTTACTGCTGATTATATAGAACCAGGGAGATATAAGCAGAAAAACCTGCAGTATATTCGTGAAATATCCATGGAAAATATTGATAAAGCAGTTGCAGTTATATTGAAAGATACATTGAAGTATTTGTCAGAATATGCAAAAAATGACATAGACACATTAACAGTAAAAGCATATAATTATTATAGTAGTTTTTTGGAGGATTAAATATGGCAGTTGATTTTGCAGATGTAGTAAGGACAGCGTACAATGCACTTAATGATAAGAAAGGGATTGATATTAAAGTAATAGATATACAGGAAATTTCTGTTATAGCAGATTATTTTATAATTGCAGGTG
Organism: Eubacterium sp.; assembly: GCA_051879635.1. Lineage (GTDB taxonomy): Bacteria > Bacillota > Clostridia > Lachnospirales > Lachnospiraceae > JBJEMK01. The sequence goes on along the minus strand of JBJEMK010000061.1, from coordinate 74 downwards.
CTTCTAATGTTAATCAGGTGAAGGCATTAGTTGATAATGTGCAGGAGGAACTGGTTAAGTGCGGATATCATCCC
>JBJEMK010000060.1:0-16715 GCA_051879635.1 Eubacterium sp. | reverse complement strand
GACTCACTTGATATGTTAATTGAGGAAGCAAAACAGGCACAAATCCAATGTGACTACATAGCCCCATTGAAGAAACCATTTAAGACATTAGGTGCAATAATTATTCCTATTGTTGCGTTTGTAGCACAAAAGATTGGAAATGCTGCTACACAAGACGAAATGATTACCATGGCATTGCAAGTTATAGTTCTTGTGCTATTAACTTTTTCACTAATTTTCTCATTAATGCCAATTATAAAAAATATTCTTTATAGAGATTATAATAAATACGATGATTTAATTTATGATTTGAGACAAATAAAACTTTTCTATGCAAAAAGAAATGCTACACATCCAAACTAAAATATACACATAATAATTCCCAAAATTATTGTCATTTGATTGTCACACAACATAAAACGAGCCAAGAAATACCGTAAATTCGGCATTCCTTGGCTCTTTTACATTATTCGAACTCTTCCCGAGTTTTTTATCGGCAACTCATAAATGCTGATATTCCCTGCATTTCAGGCATCTCTATTTCGCTAAATATCGCTCTTTTCGCATCGTTTTCAAAGTTTTTAGTAGCAAATTAGTTGCATTATCTGCAACGATAATTTTCCATCGGCTTGATATAATCTACTTTTTTATTACTCACAATGAATAAATTCCTGTGGCTGTCAGATTGTCTATTACAGCTGCTGCCACAGCTAAAACGAAAGGAGCATTACCATGAGCAATCAACATAAAAATCCAACCATCAGCTTCAGAATCTCTGACGCTGAACGGAAACAAATCGAAGCCCGAATTCTTGCCAGTGGAATGATGAAGAAAGATTACTTTGTCCGTTCCTGTATCTACAATCGTATCTGCGTTGTTGGCAAGAAAGAAACGATATATCCTTTGGTAAAAACTGTAAATGCGTTGTATCTGCAATTACTTGAAATGCAAAAGGCATTTACCACAACCGAGAACACTTCCGATACACTGCCTTCTTCGGAAGCCATTAAGGAATTACAGACCGAATACACTAATATGCTTACAGCTATTATCGACCTGCTGGATGGTGCAAAATATCTGTGGGAGGGTGACTGCCATGAACAACAATCTTGATTTCCAATTCGGTATGTACGAACCCGCCACAGACTCCATTATCATCAATACCGGCGATAACGCAATTCTTGTTATCTGTTGCAAGGAATGTAATTCCTCTGTAATCCTTGATGAGCCAAATGATATTGTATATCTTTACTGGCTGGCAGAGGAATCGCCTCTGCTATATGCCAAACTGGCATTGAAAGAAAACGGATTACAGGATTATGTAGATGCAATGAATGAATTTAACTAAATCAAAAATAACCCGTCCTATACTAAACACATTGCCTTATCAAAATATTCCTCAAATTGGGGAATATTTTGTAGGCACTGCTATATGCACATTATCTATTTACATTTTTGTCATTTTCTCGTCATATCAAGTTCATTGCTGATACTTAGTTAAAATCGTCTTAAAATTATTCTTCAATATGGCAGATAATTCTTTTTCTGATATTCCTTTCGTATCACATAAATATCTATATATTTCATTCATAAAGTCAATAGAATATTTCTCTTGCAGACCCTTTGTAAACGGGGCATCACTTTCGATCAAAACTCTATCTAAAGGAATATTATCTACTATTTTCTTTCCATTTTTGCTCTGAATCATCTGATGATTCACCGAGAAATAATATCCCCTCTTGATTGCTTCATCCATTAACTTTATTGGTCCGCTATACCAATGTAAAATAATAATACAAGAAGACAAATCTGCAAGTATTTCTAATACCCTTTTCTCTGCTCGTCTTGAATGAATCGTCAAAATCTTATTTCCTGATTTGTCACATTCATTCACAATATGTGAAAAAATCTCCTCTTGCACTTTTTGATTACTCAAATCTTTTATTGTAAAATCGAGACCTATCTCGCCAACATATCTTGTAGTTTCCAAAAGCTGATCAAACTTCTTAAGTTGGTTTTGATACTGAAATGCAAGTTCTGGATGAAATCCTAGTGCACACTGGACATATTTTCTATCATCATTAATATGCAAATACCGCTCATACAAATCCGGCAAATTTGTAACTACAATAGTATATGATTTATTTGCCTCTGCATAATTTAATATCTTATCACGTTCTTCATACAAATCAAAATGCATATGTGTATCAAATTTAAAATTACTCATAATATTGTCCTTAAATACTGTTCCAATTCACGCATTCCTCTAACATATAAATCGGCAAACTTTTCAATATCCTTATCAATTCTTCCGTTCATCTGAATCGTCATAAAAGCCTTATCTGGATCAAATTTTTTTAATCCAAGAATATATGAATTACGAATCATTTTTTCATTTGGTCCCATGGTAAACAACCTATCTCTATACGAAGTTGTATCATTAATACCTGCTTTTAAGATTGCTGCCTGACGAATAACACATGGAAGACAATATCCACAATGTTTCGCCTCTGTTTCGGAAAACATTCTTCCAATGTCTGGATGAGAGCAGGACATAGTATGATTATAATATTTTTTCATAAAATCTTGTCCCTTGCATTCCAAAAGCATCTCTCCCTTAGTCTTAAACTGATATGGATTTTTAAATGTGATTTCTAATCCAAGATTTGATAGCAATTTTTGAAACAACCCCATATAATATGGATGTGTTGTCCTTGTACTGCTTGTTCCAATCCTTGATAAAGTACTCGGAATATTTAAAGAAATCAGTCCATTCTCAGGAATTATAATATCAACCGGCTTTCCAAGTGCCGATGCTAAAACCACTGCATGAGAGAAAAACATAAATGATCTTGATCTTGTAGTATCTTCGATTCCTCCGACTACCTTTGCATAAAACTGGCAAAAATCTCTTTCTTCAACTCCATACTGCTCTATAAATTTTATCTTCAAATAATCCTGATACTCTTTTGTTCCCTTTCCACCTCCATAATGACTTACAAATAAAGTTGATTTTTCTTCACATGATTCTAAGAGATCTATAACACCAATAAAAGAATCCAATCCGCCAGAAAACATGCACACTTGATTGTAATCTTTTACAGTCTCATAACTTTTTACTTTTCGATCCCTGTGAGAAATTTCTAACTGTGTAAGCTCTCTTTCCCTGAAATGTATTTCCCAATGATCTCCTGTTAAAAAAGATAGCGTTTCTTGCAATAGCTGATTATTTTTCTCAAATATTTCTTTATTAATTACTGGTATGTATAGCTGATATTCTCTACTCCATGCATCTACCGCATCGTCACGTAAATAAAGTCTATCTGCTGCAAAGACAGCCATAGATATATAAAGCAAATCTATTGCACGCGTATCATACCATGAATTATAACAATCTCTTAAATTCCAAAATGTATATGAAAATGATTCCGAATTTGAAAAATCAATTACTTTTTCACATTCATCTATTGTAAAGGTATCATTTGGTTCAATTCTAAATGTAAAAATCATATAATTCCCTCCAAAACCTCAAAGCAACGTTCTGTTAGTTTAGAAACCGCTTCATTTACATCCCCTTGAATAAGCGAACCATGGTTATCATATTCAACATCGACAACTGCTTCAATAGTACCTTTTATCTCTTTTTCTCTTTCGCAAGCTGAAGAAACATCTTCCATATATTTTTCCACTCTACACTCGAGATCTTTCATCACACTTCCCCAGATGTATTCTGTTAAAAAAGTTTTCATTGATATGTCCATAACTTCAATTGGCATATGATCTACACAACTCAAATCCATACTATTTTCTTCAACATACTCATATACATTACTCAGTGCCGCTTGAGATGCTTCCCGTGCAACAATATCCTCTTTTGTTTCAGAAGAAGGTGCTATAACATTTATTAAACGCGAGAAAATTTCTCTAACACTTTTCCCTTCATATTCAATTCCAAGTTGCTGAAAAGTTGCAGTAATTCCATTTTCTCTTATGTTTGAAAATAGTCCTCCGATATTCCTTGCTGCTCGAACCCCTGCTGACGAATTCATGGCCATTCTATGTGCACCACCATTGGCTTTTATGGCTTGTCGGATAATACGACTCGCAGAACCACGCTTTCCTCCACTAGTGACATATTTTGACATATTTGTCTTAGTGCTCTTCCACGTTACATTTTTTTCGTCCTGTTCTGATTGTCCTGTATAATCTGCTGGGAGCAATGAATTTCTATCTTTATTTCCGCCAAAAATACTTGAAGTTCCCATTTATTTTCCTTTCAAACTATTATTAAATACTTTCTCAAGATCCTCATTAGATTTTCCCCATACTTTGGCTACTTCTTGCATCTCAGAAATCAAGTCGGTTTTTTTTGCGAAATCCGCTAAGTATATTGCACTTGAAACTGGTAACGCACTTGGGGAAAATAATTTTATATACTCTAACCCAGTAACAAATCTCGCAGAATCAGCTGCTGCAAATAATGTAAATGCCTTGATATGCCTTTTATCAATTTTCGTGTCTTTAGTCATTTTCGAATTCATTAGTTCAAGAATAATACCAGCTTCTGCATCTGATACATCTGTCTCAATCGCTTCTTTTATCTTCACGTCTGACTTTGATAAAAGTTTTTCAAAAACAGCTTGTGCTTCTGGAGATAGATTTACAGACTTTCTACTTATTTTTTCATCCAATGAAGTCCTTGTAAAATAGAAATAAGGTATTAATTCCTTGTCCGCCAAAGGCGGTTCTATAGAAATCCAGTTTAATAACCACTCGTCTTTTAGCCAGGCCTTTAATTTCAAGTTATCCAATTCTGTATTTGTATCATTACTTTCCAAAATTGCTAACTCTTTATTTATTTCTCCATTAGCTGCCATTTCTGCAAATAAATTAAATGCAGCTGGTCGTATGTATTCAAGTATCATGAGCTTTGCTAAAATTTTTCTATCAATTTCTGCGTGTTTATACTCTGACATTTTCATTCGCATATCTAATGTATTTAAAAATCTTTTAACCTGACGCGGATTTCCATGCAAACCATTTGACAAAACAGCAGCTAATTGCTTTGCTATAGAAAGTCCTTCCTTAAATACAGCATCTTCTTCATCATTTTTTATATTTATTGAGCCAACATTTTTCAATGGAGAAACCAAAAAGTCTGTTTCCCTTGTTTTAATTATTTCTTCCTGAAACTTTGAAAAAGTATCCTTCGAAACTTCAGAAGACAGCAATAATGAAGCAATATAAACTTCTGTTGCGTCAATATCCATACGTGGTATGTGAATAGGATATTGAACTAATTTTTCAAGATATTCCTTTCCTATATCTATCTGAATTCCCTCAATATCCTTAAACTTACTTTTTACAGCATATGAGATATGTCTCTCATCAGCCCCAATAACAAAAGCCACTTTTCCTGTAAACATAAAAAGTTTCATGGCTTCTAAAGTATCTAAAATAGTATCTTCTCTACATCTATCCAATTCATCGATAAAAATGACCAATCGCTCTATTTTACTTTCCTTAATCAGATCATCAAATTGTTTTTGAAATTCTCGAATATCCTCTCTTAGACTTTTCTCATCTAATTCATCTTTTATTGATTGAGCGATAGATGTCCGGTCTTGTTCCGGATCTATATTTTTTATTAACTCCGGCACTTGGTTTTTAATCATGTTTAATACTGTATTACTGGTGATACCCACCAGTGTACCTATTCCTCCAGTCAAAGCAAATTCCGCTCCATACTTAAGTGCTTTTTGAGCTACTTTGAACTTATCTACACTCTTATATAGCCCTTTCAAAATATCTTTTGCTTTATCTGTTAAAGACTTGTCTTTTGCAATAGCGTCAAGAATACCGTTCAACAACGCTGTTTTTGCATCACTATAGTTTTCAAATAACCAACCATTAAAGATTAAACATTTTGCTTTTTTTTCTTTTTCCAATCCCTTTATGCACATATGCATTAAACTTGATTTTCCACTTCCCCAATCGCCATAAAGTCCAATACTTGCCGGAAGCAACTCATCATTACATATAATATCTTTTAAAATATCGACTATATATCCATAATCAAGATAATCAATCTCCGTTTCACTATCTTTCCACATCTTACAATCTCCTAATTTCAATATTAAGACTCTTTCGGGTTTTTAATATATCTCCTATTTTTTGTAGCTGCCGTACAAGTTAATAGTTCCATATCCACTAATTCATTTAACAACTGCCTTGTCCTTGGCCCTTTTAATCCTATTTTCTCTGCCACCTGTTCTGTGCTATACTCAACACCAAAATCCATGTTTAATAAAATCTGTTTTTGTCTTTCTGACAATTTGAAATCTTTCATATTTTCTGATTCTGATATTTTTTCTGCTGATTCTGATGATTTTTCTGCTGATTTTCCAGCAGTTTTCTTCACCATCTTCATTACAAGTGTCACTTGATTAAGGTTCGTATCCTCTATCAGCTCCGGTTCAACCCAACCTTCCGTTTTCCATGTCTCGAGAATAGTAGGAAAACCAGATCCGGCATTATCTCCAAATCCGACCAATCTAAGCATTGTCTGCATATGAGGGTTTCGTGATTTAGAATTACCACCACGATAAATATCCTCAAGCGGTAATTTTAATATTCCCGGATTAGTAAACTCAAAAGAATCTGAGCGCTTAATCACTTTTAAAACACCTGCATCCATTAGATAATCTGCATGAATAATCAGATTAACAAACGCCTCTCTTACTGCTTTATGCACCGGTGTCTCATCTATACGCTGTATGCCCTCAAGCTTAAATGGTTTCTTCAAATCTTCTGTTAATTTCGGCGTAACCTTTGTAAAGAAATTAAACAGATTATTCTCCCATGTTCCATCATAAGTAATTCGGTCATTCCAGCGAATATCTGCCGTCACTTCGCTCTCATTACGATAATCCATAAACACATTATCGAATATTTCACGAATAGCCTGTCCCGTACCAAACATCATAAGTCCTGCAAGCGTAAGTCCCTCTACTCCCGTTCTTCTGTCTTTTCTGTATCCGCCGAGCTTTTCGAGAAATGTCTTGTCATCCAAAGCATTCCATACATGACCATCGTTTCTGATTTCAAAAATCTGACGATACTTTCGAAGTGTTTCCTTATCAATATCATCCATGGTGTAATATTCGATAATCATGTTATCATTGCCTTCGGGATTTTGATCTCGTATCATTCCCCTGACTTCATGCTCTGTTGCATGATAATCACCTTCATGATTTCTTTTATAGGTTCCCTTGTATGGATTTTCTCCAATATACACCGGACGCATATTAAAATCAGCTCTTGGCACACGGATTACAATAAGACTGGTTCCATTTTCTTCAACAACATAAACATTTTCGTCTTTTAAAATGTTGACATTGACCTTGCTGCCGTTAATGGTATTCCAGAAATCTTCTTTTTGCTTCTCTGGATTATCAATTCCCTGTAGAATAAATCTTTCTTCCGGATTTGTTTTCGTCTTATCTTCCTTAACACCAAGGATAATGTATCCACCTTTTGTATTGGCAAATGCAGAATATGACTCATACGCAGACTTTGGTACGTTGTTCTCTGCTTTTTTACACTCTACATCAACTTTTTCACCCTTGTAGATAAGTTGCTTTAATTCCTGCATATCCATTGCGGCACCTTCTTTCTACGATTTCAATACTATATCAAAGACACATAAACGGCTTCAATTTCTCTAATTATCAGCATTCACTGTGCATACCCAATATTTGTTTTCTTCTTCTGGTAGCATATCATTTTTAATGCATCCAAATAATCACAAGAATACATCCTAGTATTGTCTATTACAGACAGCAAACTCAAAATAGATTTCTTATATTACAGAGAAACCATATTATCTTTTTCTCCTTCTGAATATTTGAAATTATATTGAATATCCATCATATATGCACACGCTTAGCACTTACATAATTACTAAAAATATTTTTCTCTGCAAAATCACCATGTCAGTTTACGTTTATCTGAACACATTACTCATTTATACATTTTCTTTATTATTATCCTGCCATAAAGAAAAATCTATTCTATATTCATTTTCATTAATCCAATATGTTATTACCTGTAATAATGTACGAACATTTTGTTTTTCAGACATTATCGGCAACAATTTAGCAGGTTCTATTCTTTCTCCTTGCTCTGTAGCTTCAAATACTATAACATATTCTCTCTGCGTATTACGCAATGTAGCGACTAATTCAAACCTTTTTTTCTTAGCTATTGTTATAGATTTTTCAATTTTCTCAACAAAATACTTGATTTCATCACGAAATAAATGCGCCAGAAATTTCATCACTTCATAACATCCATCTGGTTCTGAAACCAATTCAGTATGTTCGTATAAAACTGATACATATTGCCTAAACAGTTCATAACAGAACTCATCTTTTGATAATAACTCTTCCCCATACTCCTCATACAAATATTGATGTACTAAAGTCTCATGTTGCAAAGGTTTACTCAAAAAGAACCCGTTCTCTGTTTCAGTAATCAACAAATTAATTGCACCATTCTTTTCGTAAAATTCTTTTCTCCATTTTATATATTTTATTATTTCAATAGGTGACATTAACTCTCTACACATAATCTGAAAATCATCTATTGACATGCAATTGACACTTAACCCTCCAAAAGTATGATTCCGAAGCAAATGTTCATATTCTGATATGCTGGCATTTTCAAATACAACCAAAGGGACAATTTCTGCATTAGGATTAATACAAGTTTTCTTTCCTCTTGCATTTAAAAATGCTACATTTCCATTTTTAATATACAAAATCGTATCCTTTATCTGTTCCTTTGCTTTCTTACATTTTTTCGTCAACCACTTTTCTTCTATATTTTTATCTTGTGTCCTATCTTTTAAATTTCTTTCTTTCAATTGTATTGCTAATACAACATCCTCAAGATTGATTATTAAATCTGCCAGCTCAATCTCAGTACCACCTTCTGGAGTAAATTTTAAATCGGCATACACGAACTCTTTATAGAAAAATTCCTCCGAAAAGGAACTTAGAAGCCTTTCTGAATTGGTCATCAACTTATCACCAGTCTTTCTTACAGCATTTACTTTAACAAAAACATCCGTTTATATACTAATTGTTGTTCTCCGAATCAAGCAATACATCGTTGTTCATAAATTTAAGCATTATTCGATGTCCTTTCTTTAAATTCAAAGTACTTTTGCTTATTACAATCTTCTCTGTGGAAGCACCATCTTTATTTTTCAATACACAATCATATATTTTATACTTCATTATTTCTAGAATGATATTAACACTAAAATAATTATGCCTAATACATAAAAATCCTAATATAGAAAAAAATATTAAAAATTCCACAACTTGATCCCATATACAAAAATCAAATGCAAATAATGGCAAAATATATGATAGCAAAAATTCTGCAGTAATCATTTTACTTTCATGCGCATTAACAATTTCATACTCTTCAAAGAATCCACTATTAGACTTAAAGTAACATAGCAAATATATAATTGCAGCAATGAAAAATGTTAATATACACACGATACTTATTATTTCTGTTCCCTTATTATCTCCACCTACAAGTAAACTCTTTGTGTCTATAAACAAAACAGTAATCCAAAGAGGCGTAAAAGATAGATAATACATACAAAAAGACAATATTACAGACATCTCTCTTATACCACCCAATTCTTAGATCCATCAACCTCAACCGGCATTTCCTCTAATATATCCCACATTGCTTTATTACATAATACTTTAACCAAATTATCAGCATCTTCTTTTTTACTTGTATCAAATTGGCAATCATCACCTATAATAGGAATTTTAAAATATTCAGCTGCCTTTTTCCTATTTCTTTTCTTCGAAAGTTTGTCCAGTTTAGATGTACTAAATGCTGCAAATTTTCTGGGGTTTTGTCCAGTTGTAGCTGTAGTTTTAAATATATCAATATCTGAGACAATATTCATTTTTTCAATCACTTCAACAGATTCATGGCACTTAATTTTGTATGCTCTTTCCATATTGAATAATGTTTCTCCAGACATATCTAAAAAATACACTGTCCTATCATATACAAGCACATTTATTGTCGTACGCAAATTTAGCACTTTATCTGATATTTCCCAAAATTTATCATCTTTATGAAAAAATCTATTTTTTAATGATACTATCGGATTATTCATTGAAATAAGCTTAACTCTATGTTCTTCCCCTGCAATAACTATCTCATTCGAAAGGACATATGCTTGCGCTTTCATCTCTAGCGGATCTGATTCTACATCAGAATCTGCAATTCCCTGAAGTAAAGCATCTATGTCTATGGTTACATTTTCATTATTTTCGCTAATTCTATATATGGTTGTTCCATTACATGTTCCATCATATTCTCTAACATCGCTATACTTTGATAAGCGACCATTTTGCCCTCTGTATAATTGTGATATCTCCTCAATTATATTCTGCGTTTTTTGCTGTGGTTCCAATTCAATTCTTCTACAATTATAAGAAGTTCCATTCCTTTTAGAATGCTTAAATCCTAATAAATGTACCGACCAGTTTTCACTCTCTGTAATTTCCGTAAATATATTATGAATTAGTGCAAGTGACATATTCTTACTCCTTTCCTTGAAACTTACCATTTCTACTACAAATACACATCCCTCACCAGCTCCATGATCTTCTCCGTCAGCATCTCAAGACACTTTCCTTCAGCCATAGAACCAATATCGTCTTTATTCTCAAAGCACTTTTTCAGAACATCATTTAATACCTTCTCGTCTTGCAGTTCCTGTTCTGACAACTCTTTTATTTTCTTCTCTATTTCAATAGCAGCATCAGCAATCTGGTTGCAACGACTATATGAGTTTCCGGTATCATCTGCCACCATACCGCTAAAGTTTTCTTTTTCATATGGATTAAATCCATAAAATGCATTACTTGCAACCGGGCAGATAGCATCGTAGATAATTTTAGCGCCAAGCTCTCTTTTTATCTGTAGAGGATATATGAGTTTACCCCTATCTGACTTCATTTCCAGCTTCTTTTCTGCCATTTTACTGGCATTTGTGATTCTCGTTAGATATGCCAGCATTCGGTTTGCAAAGTTCTGACTTTCTACTTCTTGCCTTCCTGCGATAGGGATATAATTACCAATACCTATCTCATCAATCTTCTGATTGGAGAGATATTTGTCATACATATCTGATGCGCACAATTTTACGACTGCGATATTTTCCAGTTTTTTATCTCCGATTTGATGTAGCATGTCCATCTGTACCCATCCATAATCTTTATCACCGGTTTCACCAGGACAGAAAAACATATTCTGCACATACCGATAACCCTGCTTTGTGATAAACTCATCAAACGCAAGCTGATACAAATATTGCTTCGTTACATCTCCTACTCCAGGTTGTCCGGCAATTTTTGCTCTGTCCCCGCTCACCTGATAATCTATGCAATAGTATTTGGCATCATATATACCAAAGCAATAATCCTTATGCTCTTCATCCACAGGATATATGCATACCAAATCCGGCTTTAATGTTTCAACATTTGGATCTTTTACCAGTGGATATTCACTTTTTCTCCATCTCGGAGCCTTTATTACATTTCTTAAGGTCGTTTCTTCTTTCTCTGGCTTATACAAAGATGATTCGCTTAATGGTAAATCCACAATTTCTTTATCAAGTACACTTCCAAAATTCTCAGCGCATACCTTCTCCCATACCAAATTGAAACTATTCGTTCCATATAAGCTGTAGCTTATATCATCCTTATCTGTTTTCTCATTTGCAATATATGTATAAATAGTTTTCAAAAGATTCTGTTTACGAGTAACATACTGTGTCTGTATTTCCGACTGCAATCTATACAAAATGTAATTTTCATCCCCAAAATCGGATAATTCAGCCTGTGTTAGTTCCACTTCTGATAAATCAAAAAGCTGCAACAGACCGACTTCTTTCAGTTCCTTACTACAGGTTGTGAGAACACATTCATGCAATCTTCTAAAATAATCAAGATCATTGTCAATCGTATTTTGGGTCTGCAATTCCACATAATACGGCTTATTATTTTGTATAATAGCAAATGTCTCATTTATGGTCTTGTCCCATAAAATCTCACCCTCACCATTTGTCTCTACAATATCTCGCTGATTGGTATATATGCCACTTACATAGTATTCTTCAAGCAAATGTAACGAAACCGCTAATTTATTAAATATTTTGCTGTCATCCTCACCATTGAACAAATAAATCAACTGCTCTGATGAATTATATTTTTTGATTACTTTAAGCACTTGTTTCAACTCATCAAATGGTTGATCTTTCGATCGAATATACTTCGGATAACACTTAAATACATGTCCATCCAGCATAACGACACCTACATAGTCAAAGACATATTCGATATCTCCAGAATTATCAACCACGTCTGTGAGAACAATATCTTCATTTGATAAATCTTCAAATTCCGGCTTTTTGCGTTTTACAGTTTTCACGACTCCATACTTTTTAAGGATACCTACAAGACGTTTGGTTTCTTCCGTATCCTTTTCCTTATTTTCGTATAGAATGTCCGCTATCTCCTGTAATGTATAATGTTTTCTTTCTCGGAAGAAACCTTTCGCCATTGAATATCACCTCTATTCCTCAATCGTACTCGTATCTGTAATTCCAAATATCTTTTCGCCTTCTCGTTCGAAAGCTTCACATATCTTTGAAAAAATCATCTTTCCATTTTTTTGAGCATAACCAACAAATATTCTTTCTGCTCGCATTTTCATTACATCCTCAAATAGATACATAATCACCTTACTTTCAAATGCCTTCATAAAAGACTCTTCCTTTTGCAAAGCTTCAGTTAGTATATTATTATCTTCATCTGAACGTGAAGATTCTTCTATCGCTTGTAATCTATCTATCTGGTCTTTATTATTTTTCATATCATCCAACATATCTTTTGATATAAAAAATGGTCCAAGTAACTTATCTTCATTTACCTTACAACTATCAATCAGGATATTATTTATTTTTGTTCTCAAATCGTTCCAATTTACATAATGTCTATGATCTGTCTTAACACACATAGGAATTTCATAGTTTCTTATTGCATCAACCTGCTTTTCATCATTAACACTAATGTACTCAAATTCCCATCTTCGTTTGAATGCTGTATCCATTGGAAACACTCCCTGATCAGCACTATTCATTGTTGCCCAAATGTACATATTTGATGGAATCCGCATACTTAAATAGTTTTCTCTATCAGTTTCTGTGTACTCATCCCATCGTTTTTGTCTATATATTACATTGTGATTTTCACCAATTTCTTCGACCTGAAGACAGTCAAGTGTTTTTAATAAATACTTTTTTATATCCTCTGTTGTAGCTATTGGATATTCACTAACTCCATTTTTTCTATCAAGTAACTGAAACACATCTCCAAACACTGCTGCAACATTTGCTCTGTTAATTTCCTCAATCAACAATAAGAACTTTTCATCAGGATGATTCAATGCCTGTGTATAGATTCTCATAAATGGTCCAGGTACATATTCATATTTAATATCTGTAGGATTCTCACCCTGAATAGGCTTGTATGTACCAACAAATTGAGAATAAGAATAATTGGGATGGAATGTAACTCGTTCCATATTATCACCAAAGTATTCACTATCATTTTCTAGTTGGTGACTTTTTCCTGTTCCAGGCGCTCCAAATGCAATTCTATTCCTTGCTTTTCTATCAATTGCAGATGCTTTCGAATAAACATTTGTTGGAGTTAACTTTTCCCATGCTAAATGCAATGCTGTAGTATCTTTATACTCTACATTTTCTGTTGGATTAACAACTGTGGTCTTTAATATTAGCTCATTTTGATTTCTTATACTAATATCTGATACAAACCAACACGCTTTATCGCCCAATCCCAATTGTTTTTTCATTTGTTGTATGAATGTCTCATTGGAATATGAAGTTTTTCCATCAAAGTAAGTATTACTTGGCCCATATTTTACACGTAATCTTCCAGCATGAGACATTGAAGTGTCTCTTGTTATTAGAAGAATATATTGTCCTCCATTTATGAGCACATCATTTATATATACTTTTTTAAAAAGTGCTGCCAAAATAATAGGCGAGTTGTCTACATTACCTGCAATTACATTTCCACCCTTTCCCATCTTTGTAGTCACTCTTTCTAACGGAACAGCAGAATATGTCATTCCCTTTAATAACTCATCAATTTCAGGATCGTTATTTATTTTATGTTCTTTGCCTTGTCCCAAAGCTGTTGCCCAATTAGGTGTTGATCCCCCAACTTTCACGCTATGTCCAAAAGCCAATGTTGCAAAATCTATTTTCATAACAACTGCCTCCATATGTGATTTAATAATATTCCAACAAGATTTACATCCCAACCATTTGCTGCTCTCTTAGATAACTGTGTATATGACTGGTTTGCAAAGTTCAATTCCCCATCTTTAAATCCCATCAATCTAAACTGTTCAGTTACTGAATACTTACGAACAATTTCGATTCCATCAGGTCCTGTAGGCTCTACTAATCTAAGTTTATTATGCTCTGGCGCAAGTATCGTAATACTTATACCATCATCTCTAATTTTTCTATTATATAAATCAAAACACGATGGTTCAGATACTACAAACGATGGAATTCCATAAAAATCCTTTATTCTCTGAATCTGTTTCTGCGTTAAATATAAAGATTTTTCTGGATTCTCATCTACAAAATCCTTTAATCTCAACCCATTGTCAATCGTTGGTGGAATCATTGAAAAATCTTCAGGCAATCCTCCCATCCGAGCAAACATCCATAATCTTTCTCTATTCTGCGGAATGCCATAATCTTTTGTATTCAATATAGCATATTTCAAATCTCCATATCCCATTTCCTTCAGAGCACTTTTCAATGTATTAAAAGTTTTTTCAAATCTTTTTGTTGCTAATCCCTTTACATTCTCCAATAATATATATTGCGGTTTTTTTACAGAACATATTCTTAAAATATCATATAATAATGTTCCTCTTCCATATCTGTCTTTTTCTCCCTGCTGCATTCCTACAGTTGAAAAAGGTTGGCAAGGAAAACCTCCAGTAAATAAATCAAAATCTGGTAATTCTTCCGGATTTATCTGAGTTATGTCGCCCCAATTACGAATGGATTTTCCTTTATTATCTTTATGGTTAGCATCATACAATTCTGACGCAAACTTATCAAATTCTGAATAACCAACAACTTTATAATTTATTCCAGCTCTCTGTAATCCATATGTAGCACCACCATATCCAGCAAAGCCTTCAAAAACTCTTATTTGTTTGTGTCTTTTTAACTTATCCATTTATATTGTCACCTCTCGAACTATTATTTCGGGAATGAATAATGTTTTTATTCTTTTTCATCAAATAATCTCCTTGTTGTAAATTAATGGTTCAGCCATTCACTTTCTATTTCTTCATAAGGATAATTTCGTGCTTCACAAAACTCCTTTATCGTTCTCATTGCGGTTATATTTGGTCGTGCCTTCCCAGTCTCCCATCTGTTTACTGTTGAAGATGCTACACCTATCTCTTTTGCAAAATCTTCTTGGGTTAAGAGAAATTTTTCCCTCAGTATTCTTATATTATCTGACAATTTCATTATACTATCACCTCCTACGCATTTTACTCTCATTATTATAGCACAAAACAGGCGTTTTATCAATTATAATCTCAATTTCTACACTTTCAATTTTTACCCAAGTTCTCTTTAACTCAAATAAAATAATTCAAGTGCTACAGCCTACGCCATAGCACCCAAATTCTTAACCTTATCGACCATTCCTATCTCGCTCGACCTTCTTCTCTCGCATGCCAGCCTCATAAATACGATCAAACACTTCATACCGCTTCTGCTGATCCATATCAACTCCAAGTCTGTCAATTACCTTGTTAAACAGTTTAATCCCAGCAAAATACTCCATATCTTCAAAGTCAAACACCTCCGATAATATATCTGCCGAATATTCTGTAAGTCTACTCGAATCAATTCCAAGCAGTTCCAGCCTTTCTACTATCTGTTCCGTTTGTACTTGGATAGCAGCTTCCGACTTCTGTTTCTCATAATAATCTGTCAAAAGCTTAGTCTCCTCATAAACAGAATCAAAACTTGTGTCCATACCAATCTTTTCAAAATAAGTCCTAACCATCTCAAATGCTGCATCTGTTCCCTTGTCATCAAACGGATAACAACGGACTTTTTCAGCTACACTCATTCTCATATAATCAGCCTTATCAGATGGTAATCTCACCGTTTCACCATACTTCCGAATATCATCATTCTGCAAGCCAGGTTCAACATTCACAGCCATCACATCAATATCTGTTTCTACAACACTTTCAGCATTTGTAATAGCAGTCTCTACAAACGTTTCTGCCCCTGTTTCAAGCTCAATATCTACAATCGCTTCAAACTCCGGTTCCGTAATTACATCTGCTTCCACAACATCATCCAAAGCAGTATTCTCTACTTCCACAATCTTCTGCACTTTATACGGATTCCCGGGCACTTCGTCTTTCTCAACATCTGCCAAATCTACCATATCATCAACCGGTATCCGCATTTCAAGTTCAGCCTCTGCCAGATTTCCATCCCTCTCAAGGCACCGCTCCACCGCTTTCAGCTTCTTTCGATTATCCTT
>JBJEMK010000059.1:0-16723 GCA_051879635.1 Eubacterium sp. | reverse complement strand
CATATAAAAGGAATCCTATGCGAAGCGAAAGAATAGCTTCTCTTGCAAATTATGTTATTACGGCAGCGATTAATCCGGCTATAACTTCATCAACACAGTGGTTTGAAAGGACTCTTGATGATTCTGCAAATAAGAGAATAAGTGTACCGGAAGCATTTCTTGCAGTAGATGGTATATTAGATTTATATCTTAATGTTGTAGACGGGCTGGTTGTATATCCAAAGGTCATTGAAAAGAGATTAATGAGTGAACTTCCATTCATGGCAACTGAAAATATTATGATGGATGCGGTAAAAGCCGGTGGTGATAGACAGGAGCTTCATGAAAAAATCAGGACACTTTCAATGGAAGCAGGCAGAAATGTAAAGGAAAAGGGTATGGATAATAATCTTTTGGAACTTATTGCTGCGGACCCTGCATTTAATCTTTCTTTGGAAGAGTTAAAGAAGACAATGGACCCATCAAAATATACAGGACGGGCCAGTGTTCAGACAACAGCATTTTTACGTGATATCATAAAGCCTATTCTTGAAGAAAATAAAGAATTACTTGGTATGACAGCTACAATAAATGTATAATAAATATTGATTTTAATACTCAATCAATTTAAAAAGTATGAAAATATAGAGAAATACTTTAATTTTAAGACAACTTATGATATATTTCTATTGTATGTCTATTAAAATAATAAGTAAGACAAATAAATTATGTTTTTATTAGAAGAGGAGAAGTTATGACAAAAAGAATTTTAGCCATATTACTGAGCATAGCATTAGTAGCAACAATGGCTGGATGCAACAAAAAGAACGAAAGCACAGGCGAGGTTAAACTTGGAACATATACGGGATTGGAAGCATACGAAGCCGAAGTAGAAGTATCAGATGATGACTGGCAGAGTACCCTGAGTGGTATCATTGAGAAGAATACAACTACAGAGGATGTTACAAAAGGAACTGTAGAGGAAGGTGATTCTGTCAATATTTCATATGTAGGCAAGCTTCCAAGTATGGATGATTATGAATTTGAAGGTGGTACGGCAAGTAATTATCAGTTATATGTAGGACAGAGCGGCTTTATTGACGGCTTTGATGACGGACTTATTGGCAAGGATATAGGTTCGACTTTTGATCTTAATCTTACTTTCCCTGATAATTATGAGCAAACAACTAAGGATGCTGATGGAAATGAGTTAGTACTTGCAGGATTAGATGTTATTTTTACTGTTACAATTAATTCAAAATCAGTATCAACAGAGCCTGAGTATAATGATGAATTTGTTAAGGAAAAATATGGATATTATGGTGTCAGCACAACAGATGAATTTGAAGAATATGTTCGTGGTGAATTGAGAAAGTATAATATAATTGAGGCTATATGGGATGAACTTGTTGATGGCTGTGAAGTAGTAGCTTATGATGATGATGAAGTCCAAAGTGAAGTTGATTATTATAATAATTATTATGAATCACAGTACAAATCACAGTATGGCGTAGACCTTGACACCTATTTAGGCGCAGTTGGTTATGATAGAGATGACTGGGATGCAGATGTGCTTGAATATGCGAAGTCTACAATAAAGGAAAAGATGATAGTAAGGGCAATTGCCGATGCAGAGAATCTTAATCCTGATAAAAAAACATATGAAAAATATGCAACAATTTATATGCATGAATATTCATATGACTCAATAGATGCTCTTGAAGAGGCTATGGGTGAAGATGAGGTTGAGTATGCAGTAATTTATGTAATCGTACAGGATTTCTTATGTGAAAATACAACAATACTTGAAGGTGAAAGACCAACAGAGGAAAACACAGAGGAAGATACAGATGAAGCTTCAAGTGATGATACAGGTGAAACAGAAGCTTCAGATAAAGAAAGTGAAGAATAAGTTCAAAAAAAGTGGTTGTCATTATAATATGACAGCCACTTTTATTTAGTGCTTAACAAAAATAAATAATTTGCAGTTTAAATCACTGCATTTATGGCATCAGCAAGATGCTCATTTGTTATTTTATCGAAAAGACCGGCATCAGCAAGTTCAGCCATTTCGGGCATAACAGGCATTTTGCCTAAAACCTTTATCCCCAAGTCCTTTGCAGCATCATCTATTTTACTTGTACCAAAAATATTTATCTTTTTGCCACAGTCCGGACATTCAAGATAACTATAATTTTCAACAATTCCAATAACAGGAATATTCATTTTTTCTGCCATATTGTAAGCCTTTTTAACAATGAGCTGAACTAAATCCTGAGGAGATGTGACAATAACAATACCATCCACAGGGATTGACTGGAAAACAGTGAGAGGTACATCACCTGTTCCGGGTGGAAGATCTACTAAAAGATAATCAAGGTCTCCCCATATAACATCAGTCCAAAATTGTTTTACAACTCCGGCAATAACAGGCCCTCTCCATATAACAGGATCATCTTCATTTGGCAATAAAAGGTTTACAGACATTACTTTAATTCCCAATTTTGTAGAAGCAGGGAAAATACCGTCATCACATCCTTCAGCTTTGCTTTTTATACCAAACATTTTTGGGATTGAAGGACCGGTAATATCAGCATCAAGGATGCCTACTTTATAACCCTTATTGGCTAATTCGACTGCCATAGAAGCCGTGACAAATGATTTTCCGACGCCACCTTTGCCACTTACAATACCAATTACCTTTTTAATACTGCTTAAAAAATTAAGCTCTTCTATAAGACTTTCCTGACCACAACTTCCTGCACTGGCACATGAGCTGCATGAACCGCTACATCCGCTGTTTTCAGTAGAATTTGTATTTTCTGACATAAAAATCTCCTTAAATATATAATAAATTTGCAGTATGTTACTATTATTAGTTTTCTGCCAAAGAAATTATAGCACCAAAAAAGATAAAATTAAAGGGGAAAAATAAATATAAGCTATTGCTATTAAAAGCATAAGTATGGTAATATTGAAAAGGTGAGTAAATCACAAGAAACTTATGGAGGAAGAAAAATGAGTAACGAAAAGAACATTATCGGAGAAAATGGTATTTATGATGCCAGACAGCTAGGTGTTCCTAAAATGATTCTATTGGGACTTCAGCACATGTTTGCAATGTTTGGAGCAACAGTTCTTGTACCGGCTTTAACAGGTTTAAGTGTTTCGGCAACCTTGTTATTTGCAGGATTAGGTACACTGTTGTTCCATTTTTTATCTAAGGGAAAAGTTCCGGCATTTTTAGGATCATCATTTGCATTTCTGGCAGGATACGGGGCAATAGCGCCAAACCAGGAAAAAGAATTATTGCCATATGCCTGCTTAGGTGTTGTTTGTGCAGGAGCATTATATCTTGTACTTGCAGGACTTATAAAAGCATTTGGAACAAAGAAAGTAATGAAGTTCTTTCCACCAATTGTAACAGGACCAATTATTATTGCTATAGGACTTACACTTTCAAGTTCAGCTATTAATAACTGTTCGGCTAACTGGATAATAGCAATAGTTGCAATATTAATTGTAATAATCTGTAACATATGGGGCAGAGGAATGATTAAAATAATACCAATTATTCTTGGTGTGGCAGGATCTTATATAGTTGCTGTATGTATGCATCAGGTTGATTTTTCAAATGTTGCAAGTGCAGCCTGGATAGGACTTCCTGTAAGCTATGATAATACAGTTTTTGCAATATTTAAAAATCCTGATACATCTTTAATAATTACATCTATTATCACAATTATGCCAATTGCTTTGGCAACTATGGTTGAGCATATCGGTGATATATCGGCTATATCATCAACGGTAGGTAAAAACTATATTGCAGATCCGGGGTTGCATAGAACATTAAGTGGTGATGGTCTTGCAACAATGCTGGCTTCATTGTTTGGTGCACCTGCAAATACTACGTATGGAGAGAACACAGGAGTCCTTTCTTTAACAAAAGTCTATGATCCTGTGGTAATAAGGATAGCAGCAATTTTTGCAATATTATTTTCATTTTCGCCTAAATTTGCAGCCCTTATAAGTTCTATGCCTCAGGCAACTGTAGGTGGTGTATCATTAGTGCTTTATGGTATGATTTCAGCTATAGGTGTTAGAAATCTTGTTGAAAATAAAATTGATTTATCAAAGAGCAGAAATATTATAATTGCAGCTTTAATCCTTGTTCTTGCAATAGGTATAAGTTATAGTAATGCCGGCGCAATTTCATTTACAATCGGCTCAATAACAATAAGCCTTACAGGTCTTGCCGTAGGTGCGCTTGTGGGAATTATTCTTAATGCAGTTCTTCCTGGAAAAGATTATGAATTTAATGATGGGGAACAGGCTTAATAAGGTAAAATTTTAATAAATTTATATTGTAAAATAAATATAATAAAAGAATATACTAATAGAAACTGTTGGTATCGCAAATTGCTTTCTTTTGACGGATTTTTTGATATACAGAGGAGGGTGGTTTGTATACCGGCAGTTTTTTAATATCATAGGGAAGTTCTTTGAACTTCCCTATGATATTAAATGATCCGCTAAGGATGCGCTACTCGCGTAAAAGTAATTAAAAAATTTACTTTAATAGTAAATTTGTAAAAATATATTGAACTTTTTAATAATAAATGGTATATTACAAATACGAACAAATGTTCGAAGGAGTCGTGTATGATTATTGCAAGTGATATGGATTTAACCGAAAAATTAAAAATACTATCTGATGCGGCTAAGTATGATGTTGCCTGTACCAGCAGTGGAGTTACCAGAAAGGGTAATGGTTATACTATGGGAAGTACTTTGGATTGTGGTATATGCCATACATTTGCAGCAGATGGAAGATGTGTTTCACTGTTGAAGATACTTTTTACAAATGAATGTATTTTTAATTGTAAGTATTGTATAAACAGATCCTCTAACGATGTGCCAAGGGCATCTTTCACCCCTGATGAAGTATGTACCCTTACTATGGAGTTTTACAGGAGAAATTATATTGAGGGATTATTTTTAAGCTCAGGCATACTAAAGAGTCCCGATTATACCATGAGTCTGCTGTATGAAACTGTATGGAAACTCAGGTTTAAGTATGGATTTAATGGATATATACATATTAAGGGAATACCAGGCGCTTCACAGGAGATTATTACGTATATTGGTTTTCTGGCGGACAGGATGAGTGTTAATCTGGAACTTCCAACAGCAGAGGGACTTCAGAAGCTTGCACCACATAAGAACAGACATAATATTCTTACTCCTATGAGACATATACAAAATGGGATTAAGGAATTTAAGCATACATATGCACATATTGGAACAACTATGTCCCCTGCTAATGTTATGGACAAGTTTGGATTTAATGAAATAGATGATTTGAAAGGAAATGCAGTTATGACTTCTCGGGATAATTTTTCTGTTTCAAATTATGGACATACATTTGGAAAAAGGTTTGTTCCCGCAGGGCAGAGCACTCAGATGATTATAGGGGCAACTCCTGAAAGTGATTATCAGCTTATTACAGTAGCAGAGTCATTATATAAGAAGTTTGATTTGAAAAGGGTTTTTTATTCAGCATTTGTAGATATCAATAAAGATAGTGATATGCCTTTTGCAAAGGAGGGGCCTCCATTGCTAAGGGAACACAGACTATATCAGGCTGATTGGCTTATGAGATATTATGGATTTGCATCGCATGAATTGCTCAACGAACAAAGACCTAATTTTAATATTGCATTAGATCCTAAATGTGACTGGGCATTACAACATCTTGATAAATTTCCGGTGGAGATTAATAAAGCAGATTACTATACGCTTTTGAGGGTTCCGGGAATCGGAGTAAAATCTGCACAGAGAATAGTTAAAGCGAGAAGACAAAGAGCATTAGATTTTGATGCTTTAAAAAAGATGGGAGTTGTATTAAAGAGAGCCGTATATTTTATAACGTGTCAGGGTAAGATGATGTATACCTTTAAGTTTAATGAAGATTTTATTACAAGGCAGCTGGTTGATAATGAGAAATTAAGTAACCTTAGAATCGAGCAGGATATAACATATAAGCAGCTTTCATTGTTCGATGACATGGCTGACATCACGATTGGAACAGGAGTATAGAGATGCAGGAACAGATTATATTAGTTTGTGAGGAGTCTTTTGCCGGTATAATGACAGCTATATACGAAGCATGGATATTAATGAACAAAAATATTGATGTACATATACAGGTGGGCTATCAGTATAACATATCATTGTTTACTACCTATAGAAACATAGAGACGGATTATAAAAAGGCAGAAAAGGTTTCTAAATCTATTAAAAATAAGATTTCACAAGATGCGTATGAAATGGTTTTTAGGGCGTCATTGCATCAGTCACCGTATCGGGGAGAAACTATTTTTAATTTTTTAAAGGTTGGATATAAGATAGGACCTAAAGTAACAGACCGCTTTTCTGATGCCGCAGTAATGGATTTATTTGAGCTGAGCCGCAAAGTTGCCAATGAAGCACATCTTTTTAAAGGATTTGTGCGATTTGAAGACATCAATGGGGTTTTATTTTCCAGAATAGATCCTAAAAGCGATGTGATTGAATTAATTGCGCCACATTTTAATGATAGATATCCTAACGAAAAATGGATAATATATGATGGTGTCAGAAGAAAATCAGCAGTTCATCAGGTTGGAAGTACATGGATAATCGTAGATGGTGAGATAGATATTATTAATCAGGAACATAATGATGAGAATTATCAAAAGTTATGGCAGATATTCTTTAATGCAATTGCAATTGAGAGCCGGGAAAACTACGAGTGTCAGCGTAACCTGATTCCCAAATGGTACCGCAAAAACGTGATTGAGCTACAAGCCATGCAACACAAAAAGAAAGGCTTATCTTGAACGGATTTCCTAATATGATATAATAATTATATTAGGAGAAA
This sequence comes from Eubacterium sp., assembly GCA_051879635.1. Classification (GTDB taxonomy): domain Bacteria; phylum Bacillota; class Clostridia; order Lachnospirales; family Lachnospiraceae; genus JBJEMK01. The sequence continues at coordinate 9,822 of JBJEMK010000059.1, read as the reverse complement.
ACGTTTATGAAATTTTTGAAAATAGCATTAAAATTAATACTTCATATATTAACATCAATTGCTATTATAATAATATTACTCGTTAGTGGTGCTGAAACAGCAATATATTCTGATTATAATTTTTATCAGAAAGAATATGAGAAATATGAAGTCTTAAATGATATAGATATGAACATGAAAGATGTAATGTATGTGACTAAGGAAATGATGGCATATTTGCATGGGAACAGGAGCAATCTTATTGTTAAAACTACTGTTTCTGGTGAATATACAGAATTCTTCAATACTAATGAAAAGTTACATATGGAAGATGTAAAAAATATATTTATAAATGCAATAAAAATAAGAAATGTGGCATTATTGTATTTACTTATAATCGTTGTTATAAATTTAATATATATATTTATTAAATCAGAGACAGATAAACTTAAATACGCAATTATACGGATTAAAAAATTATTAAAAAATCAAGCAGAAATATTTTTAGTAATAATAGGTTTTGCTATCATAAGCATGGGTATTATAATATTAAAAATTTCACATAATTTTAGCAGTGCATTTATAAAATTTCATGAGATATTTTTTGATAATGATTTATGGTATATGAATCCTGCAACTGATAATATGATTAATATTCTTCCTGAAGGATTTTTTAAGGATATGAGTATAAGAATATGCTTATTTATTGCAATTTTTATCATATTAGCAGTGGCAATATCCACAATAACAATATTACTTTCTCGTCAAAAAAAACAATAATATCCAAAAATATATTTATGTGACAAAAATCCAAATTAAAATGTGTACTTATTTCTGACAAAATGATATAATGACAATGATATTTTTTAAACTATTGGAGGAAAACATGAGTAAAGTTAAGAGAGTTTATGTTGAAAAGAAACAACCATTTGCAGTAACCGCAAAAAGTCTGCGGCATGAAATCAGAAATTACCTTGGTATTAAAACACTTACCGGTGTAAGAGCACTAGTAAGATATGATGTTGAGAATATTTCAGAGGAAACATTTAATAGTGCGCTTACTACAGTATTTTCAGAACCTCCGGTAGATGAATTTTATTTAGAAGAATTCCCATATAATGCTTCCAAAGATAAAGTGTTTAGCGTTGAATATCTTCCCGGACAGTTTGACCAGAGAGCAGATTCTGCAGAGCAGTGTATCAGATTTTTAAATGAAGATGAAACTCCTGTAATAAAGACTGCTACAACATATGTATTAGAAGGTCAGCTTACAGAGGAAGAATTTGAAAATGTAAAAAGCTTTTGTATTAACCCTGTGGATTCAAGAGAAAGTGCTTTTGAAAAGCCGGAAACATTAGTGACAGAGTTTGATGAACCTGATGATGTAATCATATTCGAAGGTTTTAAAGATATGCAGGATGCAGAATTGGAACAATTATACCGGTCACTAAATCTTGCAATGACATTTAAGGATTTTAAACATATACAGAATTATTATCATAACGAAGAAAAAAGAGATCCGTCAATGACTGAAATAAGAGTGCTTGACACATATTGGTCAGACCATTGCCGACATACTACATTTAATACAGAATTGACTGATGTTAAGTTTGATGATGGCTATTATAAAGAGCCAATTGAGTCAACATATAATAATTATATAAATACCAGAGAAGAAATTTTTGCCGGACGTAATGACAAGTTTGTATGTCTTATGGATTTGGCGTTAATGGCTATGAGAAAACTCAAAAAAGATGGTAAGTTAGAAGATCAGGAAGAATCTGATGAAATTAATGCATGTAGTATAGTAGTTCCTGTTGAAATTGATGGAAAAACTGAGGAATGGCTTGTTAATTTTAAGAATGAAACTCATAATCATCCTACAGAAATAGAGCCTTTTGGTGGAGCTGCAACATGTCTGGGTGGTGCAATCAGAGACCCATTATCTGGACGTACTTATGTATATCAGGCAATGAGAGTAACAGGTGCTGCAGATCCTAGAAAAACCGTAAAGGAAACTCTTAAAGGAAAGCTGCCACAGAAAAAGATTGTACGTGAAGCTGCACATGGTTATAGTTCATACGGCAATCAAATAGGTCTGGCAACAGGACTTGTAAAGGAGATATATCATCCTGATTATGTGGCAAAGAGAATGGAAATAGGTGCTGTTATGGGTGCTGCACCAAGACGTGCGGTAATACGTGAGACATCTGATCCGGGAGATGTAATTATTCTTCTTGGAGGCCGTACAGGTCGTGACGGATGTGGTGGAGCAACCGGCTCATCCAAGGTTCATACAGAGGAATCAATAGAAACATGTGGAGCAGAAGTACAGAAAGGTAATGCACCTACTGAAAGAAAGATACAAAGAATGTTCAGACGCGAAGAAGTCAGCCATATGATTAAAAAATGTAATGACTTTGGAGCTGGCGGAGTATCGGTTGCCATTGGTGAACTGGCAGCTGGGCTTAAGATTAATCTTGATAAGGTTCCTAAGAAATATGCGGGGCTTGATGGAACTGAAATAGCTATTTCAGAATCTCAGGAAAGAATGGCGGTTGTTGTTGATCCTAAAGATGTAAAACAGTTTCTTGCATATGCAAATGAGGAAAACCTTGAAGCTGTAGAAGTTGCGGTTGTTACTAAGGAACCACGGCTGGTATTATCCTGGAGAGGTAAGGAAATAGTAAACATCTCCAGAGAATTTCTTGATACAAACGGAGCACACCAGGAAACTACAGTTGAAGTTGAAATGCCAAAGCAGGCAGAAGATTATTTTAATGTTCAGGCAGTAACGGATGTTAAAGAAAAGTGGCTGAATACACTTGCAGACCTTAATGTATGCTCACAAAAGGGTCTTGTAGAAATGTTTGATGGTTCAATTGGAGCAGGTTCTGTATTTATGCCATATGGGGGCAGGTACCAGATGACTGAAACCCAGACTATGGTAGCAAAGCTTCCCGTATTAACAGGCAAATGTGATACAGTAACAATGATGAGTTATGGATTTGACCCATATTTATCAAAATGGAGTCCTTATCATGGAGCAATGTATGCTGTCCTGGAATCTGTTGCAAAGATAGTTGCGTCAGGAGGGGATTATAAGAAAATAAGATTTACCTTCCAGGAATATTTCAGAAGGATGACAGAAGATCCAAAGCGTTGGAGCCAGCCATTTGCAGCATTGTTAGGAGCATATGATGCACAGATGGGTTTTGGTCTGCCATCAATAGGTGGAAAGGACAGTATGTCCGGGACATTTAATGATATAGATGTTCCACCTACATTAGTATCTTTTGCTGTAGATATTGCCAAAGAAGGTGATATTATTACACCTGAATTTAAAAGAGCAGGAAATAAGATTGTATTATTTAAGATAGATACTGATAAATATCATAAACCTGTATATTCACAGGTAATGGAGCAGTATGAGAATGTTCACAGCCTTATTCAAAACAAAGTTATAACCTCTGCATATGCAGTTGACAGCAAAGGTTTTGCAATTGCTGCAAGTAAAATGGCATTTGGTAACAGGCTGGGAATAAAATTTTATGATACAGTTAATGCAGATACAATGTTTGCACCGGGATTTGGAAATATCATAGCAGAAGTTAATAGTGAAATGATACAAAAACTTTCGGGTACATTTGAAATAGTAGGCGAGATAATTGAAAAACCTGAATTTGTCTATAGAGATATTACAATTAGCATATCTGACGCATTAGACAAATGGACACAGACTCTTGAAAAGACATTTCCTACCAGAAGTCATGAAGACACTGAGGATGTAACAAAACCTTTATATACAAAAGGTCAGATATATGTATGTAAAAATAAAGTAGCAAAGCCTACGGTATTTATACCTGTATTTCCTGGTACAAACTGTGAATATGACAGTGAAAAAGCATTTAAGCAGGCAGGAGCTAATGTAGTTACAAAGGTATTTAAGAACCTTACGGCTGAAGATATCAGGGATTCTGTAGAGATATTTAAGAAATCAATAGAACAGGCACAGATTATTATGTTTCCGGGCGGATTTAGCGCCGGTGATGAGCCGGATGGTTCAGCAAAGTTCTTTGCTACTGCATTCAGAAATGAAAGTATAAAGGAAGCAGTTCATGAGCTTTTAAATAACAGGGATGGTCTTGCGCTAGGTATTTGTAATGGATTTCAGGCACTTATTAAGCTGGGGCTTGTTCCAAATGGAGAAATTACAGGACAGGATGAAAATTCACCAACTCTTACATTTAATACAATTAACCGTCATATATCTAAGATGGTATATACAAAGGTTGTCACTAATAAATCACCATGGCTGCAGTTAGCAGAAGTAGGGAAAACATATGTTAATCCGGCTTCACATGGTGAAGGAAGATTTGTAGCAAATAAGGAGTGGATTGACAAGTTATTTGCAAACGGGCAGGTTGCAACACAATATGTAAATCAGATGGGTTGTCCAACTATGGACGAGGAGTGGAATGTAAATGGTTCATATGCAGCTATTGAAGGAATAACCTCGCCGGATGGAAGATGCTTTGGAAAGATGGCACATATTGAAAGAAAAGGAATGTCGGTTGCCAAGAATATTTATGGTGAGCAAGATCTTGGAATATTTGAGTCAGGTGTCAAGTATTTTAAGTAATAAATATTTTAACCTTTTATTAAGCCTCAATAGATAAATACAATAAAAGCGTGCTGTATTAGAATTTATTTCTAAACAGCACGCTTTTATTTATTCTACTACTAAAACTTAAAAAATTTATAGTAAATAAAAAACAAATGTTGACTCTTTATATAAAATGTGATATAGTTTCAATTACCCACTAATGCAACAAATTATATGTACATTATCACAAAACACATAAATATTAAAGATGTATGTCAATATATGTGGGAGTATATGAGAGAGGAGGGATTATATGGATGTATTTTTGCAGGAACATGGTAAGACCATATTCGTTGCGGTATGTATTTTGCTACTGGTAGGAGTTGCCTATATAGTCGGACCTATTATTGCTGATGCAATTTCTAGTGTAGTAGGCAGTTATGCTGATGCAGTAGAGTTTGATTCAGTGATAGGGCATGTAAATTGACCAGATAACATTAGCATACAGAAAGGTAAGGGAAAATGAGGAAGCTGTCATTGCCAGATAAAGCTTTTGGAAAATTAATGGAATATATTAATAATGATGATATCACAGATATTAACTGGAGTAATGCACTATGGGTTAATGATCTTAATATGGGAAGGTATAAAGTCGAAGGTTTTGAATTAGACAACTTATTTATTGAGCAGTTTTATACAAGAATCAGTAATCTGATGAATATGCAATTTAATAAAAGTAATCCTCTTATAGAAGCGGAAACAGATAATTTAAGAATATCTATTTTACACGAGTCAGTAACTAATACAGGGATAAGTATAAGTATTAGAAAGACCCCTGCTGTACGAAGGATAACACAGGATAATATTCTTAACAATGGTTATTGTGCAGAGGCACTTGACAATTTTATGAGAAATGCAATTAAGGCGCACTGTACAGTTATTGTGGGTGGACTTCCGGGAGTAGGAAAAACAGAATATGTAAAGTATCTTACATCATTTATTCCTGCCTATGAGAGAGTTTATACGATAGAAGATAATCTGGAACTTAGGTATTCTTCTATTAATCCTGGGAAAGACTGTGTTGAGATAAAAGTAAGTGATACTTTCGGATATTCTGAAGCACTAAAGGCAAGCAAGAGACAGCTGCCAACATGGGTATTATTGGCTGAGGCAAGAGGAGAGGAAGTGAGGTATTTATTAGAAAACATATCAGCAGGTGTACATTGTCTTACTACTATCCATTTGGATGATGCCAATAAAATCCCTGACCGGCTGAGAAATATGGGCGAAAAGATTAATGAAAATGATGTTTATTCATTTATTGATTTAGGTGTTCAGATACAGTCTATTGTAAAACAGGGAGAAAAAATACGGCGGCAGATTACACAGGTCATTTGCCTTTCCAGATATAATGAAGAGAATTCTAAGGTAATGTTATATGAAGATGGGAAATTTCTTACTGCAGACCTTCCCGAAGATATTAAGAGGAAGTTTATTATTGCAGGTATAGAAGATCCATTCTCATAATATAGTGGAGAATTTATTTAATATGAAAAAAATATTAGACAATAAGTTAAAAAATAAATATAAAGAACCTGTTGCTGCAATATTATTAGTACTTGTTATGGGGTTACTTTTCAGACTTAAATTGCCTGCGTTGTTAGTAGTTTTGGGAGCAATATTATCTATGGTCCCAATGCTTGTTAAACAAAAGAAAAAAGAAAATGATGAGATGAAGAGGTTTCAGGATGTTATCACATATATGGAGCAAGTGATTTATTCTTTTAAAAAGCAGCCAAAGATAAGAGAAACATTAATAGATGCCCGGAAAGTAACAGAAGGAAAAATGAAAAATACAATAGGTGATGCAATAGAAGTAATTGATGCAGGAGAAGCCAGTAATATTTACAAAGAAGCTCTTGCTATTATTGAAAATCAATATTCTTGTTCACGTATACATTCGTTGCATAAATTTCTTGTAAAAATAGAAAAACAAGGTGGTAATTATGAGAATTTTATAAATGTGCTACTTGATGATATTAAGTCTTGGAATGAGAGGACTTATTTATTTCAAAAGGATGTGAACAGAGTAAAGCGAAATGTACTTATTTCATCGGTTTCAACACTAATAACCTGCGCTTTTATGCTATTTCTGATTCCGGAAGGCTATAGTTATGTAGATTCAATTGTTTATCAGATAGTGACATCTGTTACATTAATTTTATTATTTGCTATTCATGTAGGAGTCAACATCAAGATGAATGTGGATTGGCTTTATGAAGAAGAAGGCATTAACAACAACATGGCAGCAAGATATTTTGAAATAGTAACAAAGTTTGAAGAATCACCTTCCTATATGAGTATTATGGATAGAATTATGTATAAAAGCGCAAAAAAAAGACTTGAAAAAGAAATTTCAAAAGCTTTTCCGGACTGGTTAAGGGATACTGCGTTAAACCTTCAAACAGAAACTGTTCAGTCTTCAATAGAGGCATCGTATTCAGAAGCAGCATATGTATTAAAGCCACCAATAAAGCAATTATTACTTGATTTTGAGGAAAATCCTATTGGAATAGAACCATATGATAATTTTTTACATCAGTTTGACTTACCTGAGATTAAGTCTTCAATGAAAATGTTTTATTGTATGAATGAATTGGGTAAAGATGAAGCTGACATGCAGATAAACTCGATTATTGACAGAAACAATAAGCTGACTGATAAGGCTGAAACAATGAAGAATAACGACAGGATTGGTGGAGCATCATTTTTATCAGCGTTACCAATGCTTATAGGAGTTGTAAAAATAATGACAGATATGGTTTTAATGATACTTGTATTTTCTTCGGCAATATCAAACGTAATGACAAATCCACCTGCATAAAAGAGAAAGGACTGGAGATGAAAATTCTATTTTCAGAATTTGGGTTAAATATTATATGGGGAATTATATTCATATTAGTTATTGCCGGTTTTGCGCACATATTATGCGATATAACGGCAGTATAATACTGATTGAAGTGAAAGGAATATAGGATAATATGAATCAATTTATAAATGAACATGGTACGATAATATTATCAGGCATAATGTCATCAACAATGATTATGATTTTTTTAATAGTATGCAATACAATTGGATATATTTGTGGGAAAGTATTGGAAAACATAATTTAATTGTAATGGAGGGATTATTTGAGCACTTTTTGGGAAGAACACGGAGAAATTGTAATAAGCTCAATTATAGGAATCACTATTATAGGTATTTTTATAGGAATCTGCCTTTCATTATGGCAGGACTTTATGCCGGAATATTCTATGGTATTAAGTGAAAATAATACTGAAATAATAGAGTATGTAAAAGAAAATTCTCCGAAAATATGTGCAGAAGATGTTATATATGCAGATTATAAAGGAGAATTTAATATTAGAGATTATGTTAAAGCATATGATGCATCAGGGACTGATATTTCATTATTAATTAAATATGATGGAGAAGTAGATACATATATAAAAGGATTATATGAATTACGCTGCTATGTAAAAGCTGATAATAATCTCACAGATGAAAAATATATAAAGGTAATTGTTGAGTAAGATTTAAGGTTTAGATAGCCGGGTCTGGAAAGGAAAATAATTATATATGCGTATGGCAATAGAAGTTTTTACTTTAGTTATAGTAATAACAATTTCATGCTTACTGTTTTCTTCAATTATAAGTGCACACACTCAGACAGCACAGGCGAGGAGTTATTATGGAATTGTTGTTGACAGACTGGAAGATAGTAATTTTAATTCAATAGTATTTGAAGAGTGTGGACAGGAGGCAAAGGATAGAGGATATGAACTTGAAATTAAAGATTTAACTGTATATGATGAACACCCAAGCTATTACATAATAATGAATTATGAAATATCAATACCGGTATTTGAGCTATTTGGAAATCAAGTGCGTAAAAAAGCAGTAATTGAAGGGTATGCAAGATAGACACATAAGAAAAGTGTTTTAAGGATATACGGGATAAATATAAATCAGGGAGGAAAAATTGATAAGGAATAATAACTTAAAAAGTACTGCAAGAAAATGGTCAAAAATTAATATTATAGTTATATCTATTATTTCAATTTTAATATCAGGGATAGCAATACTCTGTATGGATAAAAATATTTATGCAGCAAGTGGAAGTGGAACATCTGATAGTCCATATATTGTTAGTACTTTCAATGAATTAAAGAATATTCTTAATACAACAAGGGGCACGACATCTCATCCATATTATGTAGGGCTTTCTGCCAATATTTATATTACAGAACATATAGAAATACCATCAGGCGGTCATTTCATTTTATATGCATATGGCAGGTCAAGGACATTATACAGGAGTTCGTCATATAGTGGAAAAAGTACAGGATATTGTATTGGTATCAGTAGCGGAGCATCATTGCAATTAGGAGGTGTTAATTCTTACACATTATATCTTAATGGAAATAAATCTAATGTTACATATTCAAGAGGATATTTTGATAACTATGGCAGTTTAATTATATGTGGATATGCAAGAATAATAAATTCTCAAAATAACGTTTCCGGAGCCGGAGGGGCTATTCATAATAGTGGTGGCACAGTAAAGATGACAGGCGGATATATATATAATTGTATCAGTGGTAATGGGGGTGCTATATATAGCGAAAGCAGTAATAGTAATTCAGGAAAAGTTATTATTGAAGGAGGTAAGATAGGTACAAAGTCCTACCCTAATATTGCCGAAAGTGAAGGCGGCGGTATATATATAATGGGCAAAAAATCAAATTACAAAAGCACATTAACAATGACAGGGGGCTCAGTACAATATAATCAATCCAAGGAAGAAGGTGGTGGGATATTTGCATGTGGCAAATATGCATATGTGAATCTGACTAATGGAACTATTAGCCATAACTCATCAGGCTTATCCGGAGGAGGAGTGTGCGCAACATATGGAACTAATCTTGTAATAGGAGACGATGGCAAAGGTCCTTTAATTACATATAATAGTGGCTCTGTTGGAGGTGGTATAAGATGTAATGGAGGGAATGATGCAAGTACACAGGGTGGTGTAACGTATATGTATGGTGGTACAATCTCATATAATTATGCTGATAGGGCCGGAGGAGTTTCAGTCGGAAGTGGAGACTACACACAATCTATATTTGTTATATCGGATATGATAATAAAAAATAATACTTCTGTAAATACAG
>JBJEMK010000058.1:0-4103 GCA_051879635.1 Eubacterium sp. | reverse complement strand
GGTGTTAGTGTATCTTCATTTACACTGAATACAATTGTAGGAAGGTCATTTCCTGCTGGAGCTGAAATAACAACCTTCTTAGCACCTGCATCGATATGAGCCTGTGATTTAGCCTTTGAGCAGTAGAAACCTGTACATTCAAGTACAACGTCAACATCAAGTTCTCCCCAAGGAAGTTCTGCTGCATTAGCCATAGCATAAATCTTTAATGTTTTACCACATACTGTAATTGTTCCGGCTTCATCATCTGCTGAAACCTCATCACAATATTTATATCTGCCCTGTGATGAATCATATTTTAATAAGTGTGCAAGCATTGAAGGCTTTGTTAAGTCGTTGATTGCAACTACTTCGTAACCTTCTGCATCAAACATTTGTCTGAATGCAAGACGTCCTATACGTCCAAATCCATTGATAGCTACTTTAACTGCCATTTGTTTTTTCCTCCTGAAAATGTTAAAAAATTAAATTTTTGTTAATCAAAATTAACCTACGTAGTATTTTACCTAATTTGTCTAAAAATATCAATGCTTTTTTTCATAATTGTAAAATTATGTTAAAAATTTATCAATATACTGTAATATTTTTAAATATCTTACAAATCATTATTGTCTATATTGTATTTACTGGATTTTTTATTCTCTCTCTGTTATATTTTATTTATAACAAAGTGTCGCTTGGAAATTCAAAGAGCTTTCCTATTATATAAAAATTGAAATACTTATTATATTGCCCGGAGGTATTATTATGTACTCAGATTATCATGTTCATTCACTATTTTCTGGAGATTCAAATGCTCTACTTACAGATATAATAGAAAATGCCATATCAAAAGGCATGTCCCGTATTTGTATTACTGATCATATGGATTTGGATTTTCCCGGTGATGACCCACTTTTATTTACTTTTAATATTGACGACTATCAGTATACTATTACAAAACTAAAAGAAGATTATTCGAACCGTATAAAAATTATGATAGGAATTGAGATGGGACTTGAACCTCATTTGTCAGATCGTATTCATAACATAGCCTCCTCTTATCCTTTTGATTTCATTATTGGTTCTTCTCACATAGTGAACCGCCGGGATCCATATTTTCCTGATTTTTATAATAACCGTACTGAAGATGAAGCTTTTGCTGAGTATTTTGAAAGTATATTAACCTGTATAGATTCTATAGATGATTTTGATGTATATGGACATCTTGACTATATTGTACGTTATGCTCCAAACAAAAATAAATATTATTCTTATCAGAAATTTTCTGAAATAATTGATGCCATACTAATTAAACTTATCAATAAAAATAAAGGAATTGAAGTTAATACTGCCGGGTACGCAAAAGGTCTTAATAATCCTAATCCATGCTGCGATATTATAAAGAGATATTATGAACTTGGCGGCAGAATCATTACGATTGGTTCCGACGCCCATATACCAGAAGACATCGGAAGCCACTTTACAGATGCCGCCGCCATATTAAAGAATTGTGGTTTTAAATATTACACTGTATTTGAAAACAGGATTCCTGAATTTGTTAAATTATAATTTATTTGCGCAATATATTAACATTTTTAACAAGACTTTCTACTGTTCTGTTTATTTCCTGATACGTATTGCGCCATGACAAAGTAAACCGTATGGTTGCACCCGCATATTCCTCCGGAACTCTCATTGCCGTAAGTACATGAGATGGTTTAAGATTACCGGCTGAACATGCTGAGCCTGCTGAAGCATATATTCCGTCTTCATCAAGCCTTGTCAGCAATTGCTTGCCATCAATACCTTTAAAACTAAAACTTGCATTATTACTTAGTCTGTTTGAACGATGTCCGTTCAGCTTTACAAAAGGTATTTCATTCATAACATGGGTAATTAAATATTCCCTCAAATCTCTTTCTCTTTTCATGTGCTTAAATATTTCCTGTGCAGAAATTTGTGCCGCTTTTCCCATTGCTGCAATTTCAGCAACATTTTCTGTTCCGGAACGCATTCCGTTTTCCTGCCCTCCACCATGCACCCATGGTTCAATATCAATATTATTCCTTATATATAAAAATCCTATTCCCTTTGGTCCTCCAAATTTATGGGCACTGGCACTTAACATATCAATTCCCATTTCATGTACATTTATTGGAATATGGCCATATGCCTGTACTGCATCTGTATGAAATAGTACTCCCCGCTCTCTTGCAATTCTGGCCGCATCCCTTACAGGTTCAATAGTTCCTACTTCATTGTTAGCAAACATAATGGTTACCAATGATGTATCCTTATTTATTTTTTCTTTAATCTCATCCATTTTTATCATTCCATACTCATCTACCGAAATGTAGTCTACCTTAACTCCCATATCTTCAAGATATTGACAAGAGTCTAATACTGCATGATGTTCTATGGCACTAGTTATGACATGATAATTATTTTTTTGTTTAATAAATGGTGCACATTTTATAGCCCAATTGTCTGATTCAGTTCCCCCTGAGGTAAAATAAATTTCTTCAGGCCTTGCACCTAGTGTTTTTGCAATAATGTTTCTAGAATTATCTATTATCTGACGTGCTTCTTTGCCCAATTTATATAAACTTGACGGATTGCCATATCCTTCTGTCAGATATTTGGACATTTCTTCTTTTGCTTCATCATACATGGCAGTTGTAGCTGCATTGTCCAGATATATAAATTTTTCCATTACTGCTCCTTGTCTTCTGCCTCATATTGACACAGTATTTTGAATATAATGTTTTAACTACATTATATGGAGTCTTCATGTCCAGAAAAAAAGCTATAATCAAAGGGACTTTAATTCTGACAATAGCCGGTCTTATAAGCAGAATTATAGGTTTCTTCTATAGAATATTCTTATCCAACAGTATCGGTGCCGAAGGTATGGGAATTTATCAACTTATTTTCCCTATTCATGCATTTTGTATGTCTTTATGTAGTGTCGGTATACAGACAGCAATCTCTAGATTTGTTGCTGAAGAATCTGCTGTAGGAAACCGCAGATGCGGTTTTAAAATCATGCGTGCCGGACTGATTATATCCATTATAATTTCTGTTGTAACTGCATTTATTCTTTTTAAATTCAGTGATTTTATCGCAGCTAATATCATTAATGAAGTACGTTGTGGAAGTCTATTGAAATTAATAGCAGTTTCACTTCCTCTGGCATGTATTCATTCATGTATAAGTGGTTATTTTCTGGGAATAAAAAATGCCTCCGTTCCCGCCTGGTCTCAATTTATTGAACAGGCCGTCAAACTGATGGCTCTATACCTTATCTCCATAGTACTGACCGCAAATAATCAAAGACTTACTCCTTTTGTAGCCGTTTCCACAATTGTTATATCAGAAATAGGCTCATGCATTTTTTGTATAATTATGATTTTAAGTGAAAAAATATATTGCCAGAGTCTTCCCATTACAAAATCTGATTCCCATAAAACTACTATGTGTTATATGAAACTGATATGGTCTGTTGCCTGGGTACTTACACTAAATCGCCTTATGCTCAATTTTCTTCAAAGTGGTGAAGCTATTCTGATTCCTTACTCACTACGTCGTTTTGGTTTTAGCTCCTCTGATGCATTAAGCATATATGGCGTATTAACGGGCATGGCTTTCCCACTTATTATGTTTCCTAGTGCTATTATAAACTCTATTGCATTAATGCTTATGCCTACAATTGCAGAGGCTCACGCAGGCGGCAACCTGAAAGCTCTTATAAAATCCACTTCGACATCACTTAGATTCTGCTTTTATGCAGGCATATTCTGCACTGCTGTTTTTATAATTTATGGGAATGATATGGGAATAATTTTATTTGGAGAAGTTTCTGCAGGAAATTACATAACAATTCTTGCCTGGATATGTCCTTTTATTTATCTTGCGACTACACTTGGAAGTATTCTCCATGGTCTTGGGCATACCCGGCTTATTTTTATTCATAATTTAATATCCTCTGTATTAAGACTATTACTTGTTATTTTTGCTGTACCTGTGATTGGAATAAAAGGCTATTTGTGGGGTGTTCTGATAAGTCAGCTTATAGCAACATTTTTACACTGGCATTATGTCAGAAAAGAAATTCCATTTGA
>JBJEMK010000057.1:0-4131 GCA_051879635.1 Eubacterium sp. | reverse complement strand
CATTAATTCAAAGACACTTTGTGGTCCACATCGATACATGGTAGAAAAAGCCCAGCAAATGAAACTGGCAGGACATTCTGCAAAAGAAATCATTGACTGGCTGAACCATGCAGTTGAGAGTCATAAATCGTTCTTGATTCCGCAGGATTTTAATTTCCTAAGAAGAGGTGGAAGATTGACACCAATGGCAGCAACGCTGGGAACTGTTTTAAAATTAAAACCAGTTATGACACAGACGGCAGATGGGAAGAAACTAGATAAGTTTGCGGTAAAACGTACGATGAAATCAGCTGTGCAGGAAGTTATCAACTATATGAAAGAAAAGAAAGTTGATGAGAGACATATTATTTATTTATCTCATGCAAGAGCATTAAAAGATGCTGAGTATGTGAAATCACAGTTGGAAAAGCATTTTGAGAACGTGGAAGTTCGTATGCTGGAGCTTGGTGCTGCATTTGTGACGCATGGAGGACCACTTTGTGTGGCAATTCAGTATATAAAAAAGTAGAGAGAAAATTCTTCACTTTCTTAATGTCTGTGTTATAATACTTACATCAGATATCGCAGATATGGTTCATCGGTAGAACGCCAGCTTCCCAAGCTGGAAAGGCGGGTTCGATTCCCGTTATCTGCTTTACTTAATCCGGTTTCAACAAACCGGATTTATAATTATAGAGAGGTATCCATTGTGAAAAATAAAACGAGACAGCAGACTGGAGAGCTGTTACAGAAATGCAGCATATCCAATAAAGATTTAACAGAAAGATTTGAATTTCGAAATATTCGTGCAGATGAGGCAGAGCAGGCAGTCGTTATTGAACAGATATGCTTTCCACCAAATGAAGCCTGTTCTGAAAAGAGCATTAAAGATAGAATAGCAAAGGCAGCAGAGTTGTTTTTAGTTGCTGTTGATAAAGAAACCGGGAAAATTGCCGGATTTTTGAATGGCTTGTCCACAAATGAGCATTCGTTTAGAGATGAATTTTTTACAGAGCCTAATTTGTATAATCCTGATGGCAAAAATATTATGTTGCTGGGATTAGATGTATTGCCGGAATATCGTGGGCAAGGGCTCGCGAGAGAGTTGATGTATCAATACTTAAGACGCGAACGAGAAAACAATAGACTAATGGTGGTTTTGACCTGTTTGCAATCGAAGGTAAAAATGTATGAAAAGATGGGATTTAGTGATGAGGGTATAGCAGATTCATCTTGGGGCGGAGAAGAGTGGCATGAGATGAGGCGTGCCATCTAAATGAGATACTACAAGACAGGAGGTAACGGTATGTCACTTGAAACAGTAAGAAATTATTTTAAACAATGGAATATGGAAGAGCGGATTATGGAGTTTGATTCTTCCAGTGCATCTGTTGCAGAAGCAGCACAAGTATTGCATTGCGAAGAAAAAGAAATAGCCAAAACAATGTCATTTAAAGTTGATGGGAAAGCAGTGCTTATAGTAATGGCAGGGGATACCAGAATTGACAATTCCAAATATAAGGCACAGTTTCATACAAAAGCAGTGATGCTAAAAGGCGAGGAAGTAGAGGAAATGACAGGACATCCAATAGGTGGGGTATGCCCATTTGGAGTCAAAGAAGGAGTACAGGTGTATTTGGATGAATCACTAAAAAGATTTTCTAAAGTATATCCGGCATGTGGCAGCAGAAACAGTGCAATAGGATTATCAGTAGAAGAATTGGAAAAATACTCCAATTTTTTGGCATGGATTGATGTGGGCAAATTGTTTTGATTATGTAATATCAATCATACGATATCCTATTCCCAGCTCGGTAAGAATATAAACAGGTTCTGCCGGGTTTCTTTCTAATTTACGTCTTATATTAGCCATATTTACACGTAGAATTTTGTTGTCGTCATCCATATACGGACCCCAAACATTTTTTAAAATAGATGAATAAGTCATAACTTTTCCTGAATTTTGGGCAAGAAACGCAACAATCTCCAGGGCGGTAACCTTATCGTTATCACTTTCTCTGGCCGAAACAACTATAATGGGACACAATGACCATTTTCTTACGCTTGATATTATGTTGTTACCATCTATATCAGGAAGTCCCAAATCTAAAAGAATAATATCAGGACACTGCGAGGTAATAAGAGATAACCCCTCAGAGCCATTTCTGGCGGTAATTACCTTGTATCCATACTTACTAAGTATTCTTTTCATAAAGTCTGTAATGTTTGCTTCGTCTTCAACGATTAGCACAGTATAATTAGTCATATTATATATTCTCCCTTGGTAATGTAAAATAGAATTCAGAACCTTTGTCATGGTTAATGGCATGTATTTCTCCACCATGTGCAAGCACAATTGTTTTACAGATTGATAAACCAATACCTGTTCCTTTTTCACTATCCGAAATATTTGATTCTTTAGAAGAATATATATCAAATATTTTGTCAGATGGTGAAATATTTATTCCGATTCCATAATCCCGTATATGAATTGTGACATTAGAGTCATCTGCTGTAGTAAAAAAATCAACTCCTTCAGATGTTTTTGAGTGTTTTATGGCATTTTCCAATAAATTAATAATAACTTGTTCTATTAATAAAGCATCCATAGGAATCAACAAAAATTCTTCCGGCAGACGGGTATGTATATCAGCATCGGGAATCCGCTTTTTTATTCGCAACACAGATTCTGTCATTACTTCTTCTAAAGCTTCAGGTGTTTTTTTCAAATGAGAAGTACCATCCTGAATTTTGGTTACTGATAAAATATTTTCTACCATATTTAAAAGCCAATGGGCATCTTCCTGAATATGCCGGCATATTTCTGTACTTTCATTCTGGGACAAAGAAATTTCTTCATTTACCAGAGAGGAACTTGCTCCGATGATACTGGTAAGTGGAGTTCTTAAATCATGTGAAATGGCTCTCAGAAGATTTGCACGCATTTTTTCTTTCTCGGCTTCCATAATGAGTTTTTCTTTTTCTGCTAAAGCATAAGCAAGACGTTTTAAATGGGTAGTTGTAGTACTGGTAATAATTGAAATTGCCAGCATTGTAATAAAAGTAACCGGGTATCCCTTAATTGTAAAATTAAGTTTTAGGTAAGGATATGTAAAAATACAGTTGACACACATTACGCTTATGACAGAGGCTAAAATACCTGGAACATATCCGGTAGTATAGCGCCCAATCAGCACCAGAGCTAATATATATATAAGTGCAATATTAGTAGAATCATATGATGAAAAACAAAATAATATAAAAGCCACAGAGGTTGCTGCTGTAAGTAAAGATATAGTAATAAATATATTTTTCAGCACTACTTTTATCTCCTAAGATTAATTTATATAGACATTATAACTAATGTATTCAAAAACGAAAAGTAATATATGAATTAAGAAAGTGCTAAAAAAACCATAAATGTATTGTATATTTAAAATTTTAGTGTTAAGTTTTCAAAAATTGTTATATACAAATGTGTTTAAATGATTGTTTTAAGGAGGACTATTTTTTTATGGAAACGGTAGTAATAATTTTGGGAGTAGTAATATGCATTGGAGGTTTTGGTTTTGCAATATGGGATGAATTTGTACATAAAGAAAAATAAAAATATATTATAAACTGCTATATAAAATGATGAAAAATGTCAATACATATGTTATAATAATTAACTACATTATAAGAACGTGGTATTACAGATTACAGGCGAGGAGCAGTTAATGAAACTTTTAGAAGAAAGAATCAGAAAAGATGGAGTAGTTAAAGCAGGAAATGTATTAAAGGTTGACAATTTCCTGAATCATCAGATGGATGTAAACCTTTTTAGGGAAATGGGAAAGGAATGGAAAAAGTTATTTGAAGGTGAGAAGATAACTAAAATTCTTACTATTGAAGCATCAGGTATAGGTATAGCATGTGTTGCAGCAGAGGAGTTTAATGTTCCGGTGGTATTTGCCAAGAAATCACAGACGTTGAATATTGATGGTGAAGTATATGCCACAAAGGTTGAATCATTTACTCATAAGAGGGTTTATGATGTAATAATATCTAAGAAATATTTACAACCGGAGGACAGGGTGCTTATTATTGATGATTTTCTGGCAAACGGCTGTGCAGCTATAGGTCTGATTGAATTAGTCGAGTCAGCAGGGG
>JBJEMK010000056.1:0-4159 GCA_051879635.1 Eubacterium sp. | reverse complement strand
TGTATATTAGTCAATGATGTGATACCCGATTCAAAAAAATAAAAGAACCGGTATGATATTATAAATGTTAATACAAGAACACAGGTGTGTTCATAGTTGATTCTTATTCCGCTTAACTGTTTTGTGTTTGCTATGTATAGATATGTCAAGGGCTATAGTCGCGTAGCGATGCTTTGCACCCTTGACATATCTATACATAGCAAGGGATTTATGATTAAGCGGAATAAGAATTATAGTGTCTCTAGTTCGAGACGCTTTTGTAAAGGTGATTGCCACCCTAATACCTGCATAGGTATGTTGT
Organism: Eubacterium sp.; assembly: GCA_051879635.1. Lineage (GTDB taxonomy): Bacteria > Bacillota > Clostridia > Lachnospirales > Lachnospiraceae > JBJEMK01. Next base: position 3,858 of record JBJEMK010000056.1, on the reverse strand, counting down.
TGGAACGATTAAGGTACCGTTTCATTTGTATTATTAAATCAAGATAACTGTAGAATGACATATGATTGTAAAAACGTTCCTGGTCATTCCGGTGACTTCGCTCTACTTTGCCGTTATGACGGGGAGTACGAGGTCTGATTAGTTTATGCGTGATGCTTATCTCATTACAAAACATGTCAAACGGATGAGTTCGTTTTGTCTTTTTTTGATAAGTGAATTCACCGCCATTATCGGTTTGTATAGTGAGAGGTTTATAACCAAAGTATGTAATGGCACGCTTAACAAAATCTATTGTTGAGTAGGAACTTTGCTCCATGTATGGATATATAAATCGTTCCCTTGAAGCTTCCTCTATCATGGTGTATTGATAGAACTTTTGCGGAACGGAGCCTTTATAACATACGGTAGGAACATATTTAACATCTAATTGCCACTTTATACCTAATCGGGTTGGTGTATCATAAGGTTTTGATTTGCTCATTTTTTTAGTGGAAGGAGCAGCACTGGAATAACCCAGACGGCGATATATGCGGTATAACGATCCGGGATGTCTTCGATATCCTTTGTTGGCGCGAAGCTTTCCGTATAACTCGCATACAGAGATTTTGGGATTACGTTTATGATAATCTTTAATCCATTTGATTTCTTCGTCTGTATGAGCATTAGGATGTTTACTGTGAGGTCTGTGAGACTTATCTATCAGAGATTCTTTGGTGCCATCGAACTTTTTGTTCCAACGCATAAGAGAAGCCTTGGATATGTGATAGCGTCTACAGACAAAGGAAACGCCTACGCCGGTTCGATAAAGTTTCACTGCATAGTATTTTGTTGAAAGTTCATGTGGCAAATATCGTTGTGAGTATGTTATAGTATTCATGGCGGTTGAGGTCCTTTCTATAATTGTTTTTTGTGGTGATTAACATTTTATAGTACTCAACCGCTTTTTGTATATAGAAAGGTCTCACATCAATTGTAACGCTACAACATTCATCATTAAAATATTCTGAATATATTTACTTACTGCCTTGAATTCGTTAAAATAATTTATATAAACTAAATTTCGAGGAAAGGTAGGATATCAGCTTGGTTGATGGCTTTAAAATACAAGCAGGACAAGTAACTAAATACACAACCCATGAAAAAAAGAAGATTACGCATTTGCGCTTATATCATATTATATATTTTATTTGCTTTTTATCCTGTATATTAATTACTTTTTTTGTATTCAAGTTATGTATATCTAATAAATCAGATTTATCGGACACTATTGCTTTAGGCTCAATATTTGCAACATTTGGTTCTGCTATTGTTAGTGTTTTTTCAATTACATTATCAAATGTGTATGAACACTTTTGCTGTAACATAAATATTCTTTTTAAAGAACTTTGCCCCCAAAACGAATGGCATCGTTGGCCCTTTATAAAAAGAGAATCACACAGCACTCTATATAATAAAGAACTAACTTATCAAATCTTAGAAAATAGTAAAATTACTTTCAATGTTGGAAGTCATAATATATCAATTTTTTTACCAACAGTAAGAGAGGATTTTTTTGATTTACCTAATTGGCGTAGTTTGAAAACTATGCTCAGTGAGGCAAAAAATTATGAAAGCTATATTATAAATAATATAAGGGATTCAGCAACTTCATTAATGATTTGGGATTGCGTTTTAGATAACTTTAAATCTATTGCTTTATATAAACTATCCAAGCTAATGATTGTAATTGGGGGCTCATTTATCTTCGCCAGCTTTATATTTGCGTTTTTTTACACACTATTACCATTTTAGGAGGGAAAAATATGTCTATAGCACTTTATTTTGGCAAAATCAACATGAGTTCTTCTCAACTTGGGGATGTTCTTGTTAACAATGCTTCTTTTCGTACAATTCTATCTAATGTTCTTGCTGCATTAAAAGATGATGTTACATATACTCATCACTATACTAAGCTAGTAGATAATAAGACAGTTACAGAAGATATAGAATATAGTTTATCTGTTAAAGAGAAAAATGATAATGAATTAATTGGATACATACACAAAAAATCATATCTGAATTATAAGGATTTTGATAAAAATCAAAAAGAAATCATATCAAAAAAAATTCAAAATACTGAGACATCTGAATCCTACTATGATGTATTTAGAGAAATGGTAAGTTATCAACGTACTTTACGTTTTGGATACAAGGAATTTTTGTTTGCATTTGAAGGAATATTAAATACAGCTTGTAAAATTGCAAGCTTAAATTATTCCTTTACAGTTAATCAGTATACTGAAGGACTCGATATTAATAATTTACGAAATACTTTGAACAATGAACAACAAATTCAAAAATTGAAAATTAAATATCAAATTCCTAATCCTGATGCCGATACATTAAAGCAGATTCAAGAAAACCCTGAAAAAACAATCTGCGATTTTAGAAATGCTAACCTTGCAATAAAGTATGTTACATACCAAGCATTTTCAGACACTGGATTAAATGTAAATTCCGAAATAATTGAAAATGAATTACAGAACATTAATAATATCCACAGCAATATAGGTGCCCAAAAAGCCATACAAAATGGTTATGTAGAAGTTGAAACAACAGACATTAATGGTGTAACTCGATCTACAGCTAACACCCGACCAGTTATTAGACATATTGATTATATATATGAATTAAAAGAAGCAGCATCTAATGTAATCATAAATCACATCCGTAACTCAATAACCGAGTGATAATAGATGTTACACAGTATAAAAGTTTATTGAGAACTTTTATACTGTGTTTTTCGTATTATCGCAATGCTATTTTTTCCTCAATACATTAGAAACCGTTGATTGAGATACATCCAGCATAGCAGCTATCGTATCTTGATTAATTTTTTGTTTTGCCAAATCCTTAATAACTTCATTTCTTTGTGCTACTGATGCTATCTCTGGCAATTTGTGAATGGTTTCTGAAACCACTCCTGATGCTGTTACACTTTTAATCAATGTTGTTCCATCACTCAATACGGCTCTTGCAATTTTCGCACCCGTTTTTTTATTTGGCTTAAATGCCAATGACACAACATCTGCCGCTGATTTACCTGCATTTTTTAAATCTGTATTCTTAAAAACATTCATCAAATTCGTAGCCATAATGCACCTCTGCCTCCATTATTCTAATATTAAAATAATATTTTGTTAACTACTTCTTTCTAACTCTCATACCTAAAAAACTCCCTCGCCATCATCTCCGCCGTAGCCCGATTATACCCTTTCTTCAAATACCCTTGCACAATTGTCCCAAACATCCCCTTAACCATTTCATCCTCAATATCACAATATGCCTGCATTTCCCCGGACAAAGCCATTGCCACATACTCTATCGGTTTATTATCCAACAATTTGCGTAGCTTTGCCAGCGACTGCTCTGTTGTCCGCAGAGAAGCCTCAACCTCCTCACATTTTATCCGAAGCATATTACCATCAACATACCACACCTCAACATAGCCGTTATCCATGTTATAAGCACATTTTTCAACGTTACCCAATCTATTCTCATCCATCATATCAATCCATCCTTTCCTTTACCTTGCCCCATAAGACCTGTTATACTGTCTTGCTTGTTGCTCCATCTTCTCTCTGCATTAACTAACTGCCAATCCATAAAACTTCTCCTCGAAATACTTTGTAGGCACTTTACCTAAAATCACTCGGTAGCCTTTTTCTTTCAATTCATTATTAAGACCACGAATGATTTTGTAAGCATATCCTCTTGATACTCCGAGAATCTCTGCTGCCTCTTCTGCTGTAATATACATTTTTATCGTATTCCCCATATTGACTTCTCCTTTCCTACTTTATTACAGTACACTTTTGT
>JBJEMK010000055.1:0-17209 GCA_051879635.1 Eubacterium sp. | reverse complement strand
AAAGCACTTTGCCGACCTTGGTTTTAAGCAGATGTCTATAGAACCTGTAGTTGGTACGTCAGAAGACCCATATGCAATAAGGGAAGAAGACCTTCCACAAATAATGGACGAATATGATAAACTTGCCGTTGAATATATTAAACGTGCAAAGGAAGGAAATGGTTTTAATTTCTTCCATTTTATGATTGATTTAAACCAGGGACCATGTGTAGTAAAACGATTATCAGGATGTGGTTCAGGTACAGAGTATCTGGCAGTTACGCCATGGGGAGATTTTTATCCTTGTCATCAGTTTGTAGGTGATGAAAATTTTCTGATGGGAAATGTTTATGATGGCATTACAAAAAAAGAACTTGTTGAAGAATTCAAACAATGTAATGTTTATTCAAAGGATAAATGTAAAAACTGTTTTGCAAAATTTTATTGTAGTGGAGGATGTGCAGCAAATGCCTATAAGTTCCAAGGCTCAATAAATGATGCATATGATATAGGTTGTGAGATGCAAAGAAAAAGAGTTGAATGCTCAATAATGATAAAAGCAGCGTTAGCTGAATAAGAAAGAGAGAGGTTATAAAATGAAAAAGGGAAAAAGTATAGCACTGTTTATAGCTATGTTGGTATTAGCAGCAGCTATGTGCTATGTAGTAGTATTCGGCGTTGCCGATAGAGGAAAGGCTTCTTATATTAAGCAGGGGCTGGATCTTAAGGGTGGAGTAAGTATTACTTATCAGGTTGCTACAAAGGGATTTACTTCAGAACAATTTGATGATACAAAGTACAAACTGGAACTCCGTGCACAGAACTTTAGTACAGAGTCTGAAGTGTATAAAGAAGGGGACAACAGAATCACAATTGAAATTCCGGGTGAAACAGATGCTGATGAAGTGCTTTCAGAACTTGGTGAGCCGGGCATAATTTATTTTGCTTCACTTATTAGTGATTCTTCAATGTATGATTCTACTCACGAAACTATTAAAGTGGGTGAAAATGAATATGAAATCTGGTTGTCAGGTTCAGATATAAGCAATGCTAAAGGAACCACCCAGGCAGATCAGACAACAGGTGCACAGGAAGATGTTGTTGAACTTGAATTCACAAGCGATGGAACAACAAAATTTTCTAACGCAACAACAACACTGGTGGGAAAAACACTCTACATCATATATGATGGTGAGATAATAAGCTATCCTACAGTTAATTCAGCTATTACTTCAGGTAAGGCAGTTATTGAAGGAATGGAAGATGCAGAGGCGGCAGATTCACTTGCTTCCACTATCAGAATTGGTTCACTTGATTTGGAACTTGAGGAAATCAGTCATAAAGTAGTAGGAGCTAAATTAGGAGAAAAAGCTTTATCTAACAGTCTTATGGCAGGACTTATAGGTATGATAATCATAATTCTATTTATGATTATTGTTTACAGAGGACCTGGTATTGCAGCAGCATTGTCACTTATTGTGTACGTGCTGATGGATCTGTTAATTTTAAATGGATTTGATATGACATTGTCATTGCCTGGTATTGCAGGTATAGTTCTTTCCATTGGTATGGCAGTGGATGCAAATGTTATTATTTATGCACGTATCAGAGAAGAAATTGCAGCCGGCAAAACTGTTAAGTCTGCAATTAAGATTGGTTTCCAAAAGGCTACATCTGCAATTGTAGATGGTAATGTTACTACACTTATTGCTTCTTTAGTACTTATGTGGAAGGGTTCAGGTACTGTGCAGGGATTTGCACAGACATTAGCAGTAGGTATTTTACTTTCTATGTTTTCGGCACTTGTTATTTCCAGAATATTTGTAAACCTTTTATATAATATGGGATTACAGGATGCTAAGTTCTATGGTAAGTCAAGAGAAGTTAAGGTTATTAATTTCCTTAAGAACAAGGTTGTGTTCTTTGCAATCTCAATAATAATTATTCTTGCAGGCATTGGAACTATGGTGGGATATTCTGCAAAAGGTGGAGATCCATTTTATTACAGTATTGAATTTGCAGGCGGCCGTTCAATATCGGTTGAGTTTGACAAGGATTATACAATAAGTGAGTTCAATGATGAAATCAAGCCTGCTATTGCAGAAACGCTTGGACACAATGATATTCAGGGACAGATTGAAAGTGATACAGGAAATATTGTAATCAAGACAAAAACAATGGATTCTGAAACATTTGATGCACTTAAAACAATGCTTATAGAGGATTTTGGGGCAGTTGACAGTGATGATAACTTTACCAATACTGACATAAGTGCTACCGTAAGTAAGGAAATGCGTGATGATGCTGTTGTTGCAACTGTATTAGCCACTATATGTATGCTGATATATATATGGATAAGGTTTAAGGATATAAAGTTTGCTACAAGTGCTGTAATTGCTCTTATACATGATGTTTTAGTAGTTATTGCTTTTTATGCAATTTCCAGAACAACAGTCGGAACAACATTTATTGCATGTATGCTTACTATTGTAGGTTATTCAATTAATGCAACAATAGTTATTTTTGACCGTATCAGAGAAAATCTTGCAGAACGTAAAAAAGGAGAAACAATATCAGAGATTGTTAATAACAGTATTACACAGACTCTTACAAGAAGTATATATACTTCCTTTACTACATTTATAATGGTTGTATTAATTTATATTCTTGGCGTTTCTTCAATAAGAGAATTTGCTTTACCACTTATGGTCGGTATAATTGCAGGTGGCTATTCATCAGTATGTATAACAGGTGCGTTATGGTTTACTATGACCAAAGCATTTTCAAAGAAAGAAGTAAAATAATAAAGGTATTTTTTGACGCGGTCTTGATGAATCAGGGCCGCGTTTGGTTTTCAATATGGAAAAATGGTATATATACACAAAGAAAGCAGATTTTTCTGATATAGGCAGACAATTTAATATTGAACCTGTTACTGCCAGAGTCATAACAAATAGAAACATAAGTGATAATGAAATGTTACAGGAGTATTTAAATGGAGACCTTTTAGATATGCATTCGCCATGGCTTCTAAAAGATATGGACAGGGCGGTTGATATTATAAGTATAAATATTCAACAGGGCTCAAGAATACGTATAGTAACGGACTATGATATTGATGGCATATGCTCAGGATATATTTTGAAACAGGCAATTTTATATCTGGGTGGCAATGTGGATGTTGTGATTCCTGACAGAATGACAGATGGATATGGGATTAATAATGAAATTATAGATAAGGCTTATAAAGATGGTGTAGATACAATTATTACCTGCGATAATGGTATAGCTGCAATAGAGCAGACGGAGTATGCCAAAACATTAGGGATTAATTTTGTTATTACTGACCATCATGAAGTGTCATATGAGGAAAATGAAGCCGGATACAAAGTTTATAATATTCCCAATGCAGATGCAATAATAGACCCAAAACAAGAAGATTGTTCATATCCTTTTAAAGACTTATGCGGTGCAGCAGTGGTATACAAACTTATATGTGCCTTATATGAGAATTTCAATATAAGTACGAGAAAGGCAGATATTTTTATAGAATATGTTGCAATAGCTACAATAGGAGATGTTGTAGACCTGCAAGGGGAAAATCGCATAATAGCAAAATGTGGATTGAAAAAACTGAGAAAGACTAATAATGAAGGGCTAAAGGCCTTATTTAATGAATGTAAAATTGCCCCGAAAAATCTTATGGCTTATCATATTGGTTTTATTGTAGGTCCGTGTATAAATGCCAGTGGAAGACTGCAGACAGCAATGAAGTCATTAGAATTACTTGAGGCGAAAAGCAGCAGTGTGGCAATGCATCTGGCAAAACTGTTAAAAGAACTGAATGATACAAGAAAGGAAATGACAGAAAAATTTGCCGATGAAGCTATGAAGATTGCTGAAAATATGCATGATAAAGTACTTGTCATATATATTCCACAATGCCACGAAAGTCTGGCAGGAATTATTGCAGGAAGACTGAAGGAACACTTTAATAAACCTGCAATTGTGTTGACTAAAACGAAAAAAACAATTAAGGGTTCAGGACGTTCTATTGAAACATGGAATATGTATGAAGGGCTAGTGAAGTGTAAGAAGCTTCTTGAAAGATTTGGCGGACATGCTATGGCTGCAGGGTTGTCACTTAAAGAAGAAAATATTGATGACTTTAGAAAATTGATTAATGATACCACATCACTTACCGATGATGATTTGTATCGAAAAGTATGGATTGATTCCACACTTCCGTTTGAGTATATTACAGAGAGGCTGATAGCGGATTTAAAGAAGCTTGAGCCTTTTGGCAAAGGTAATGAAAAACCATTATTTGCAGAAAAGGGAATCAAAATAAAAAAGTTATCAATACTTGGGAAAAGTGGCAATGTTATAAGACTGGATTTGGTAAATTGCAGAGAATATCATATGCCCGGATATGTCTTCTTTGAAACCGGAGAATTTCTTTCATATCTGACAAATACCTTTGGGAGTGATGAAATAAGGAAGGCACAAAGTGGAATAGAGAATTCTATATGTATAGATATTGTTTTTTATCCGGATATAAATGTTTATAATGGTAAAAGTGACATAAGAGTTGTTATAAAACATTATAGAGAAAATGTGTAGTTGATATATACATTTAATGTATATAGTATAATCTACAGCAAAAAATAAATATAAGTAAGAAAGAGGAAAAACTATGAAAAATATTGAAGAATATGTGAGAAGTATACCGGATTTTCCGGAGCAGGGAATTATATTCAGAGACATCACGACAGTGCTGCAAGATGCAGAGGGACTTCATCTTGCTATTGATTTGATGCAGCAAAAAATTGATGATATAGACTTTGATGTTATAGTAGGACTTGAGTCCAGAGGCTTTATTTTTGGAACCCCTATTGCCTATAACAAGAAAGTTCCTTTTGTTCCGATACGGAAAAAAGGAAAGCTTCCATGTGAAACTATTTCGCAGGAGTATGATTTGGAATATGGAACCGCGGAAATAGAGATACATAGTGATGCAATAAAGCCGGGACAGAAGGTTCTGATTGTTGATGATCTTATTGCTACAGGAGGTACAGTAGAGGCTGCACAAAAGTTGATTGAAAAGCTGGGAGCCCAGGCTGTAGGAGCTGTATTCTTAATAGAATTAAAGGATTTAAACGGACGAAAAAAGCTTCCTGGTTTGAGAATTGAATCTGTAATAGAGTATGCCGGCAAGTAAAAAGTATTTACGTATTCTTTTGTTGCGTTATTTTAACAGATAATATATAATATTATGATAACTCAAAATAGTGTTCTTTTTGACTTGAAGATGGAGAAATTATTATGGCTGAGGATAAAGTATTTGATAAAAACAATTACATAGAAGTAGAAGGAAAACGTAATTTTGGAGACTTTCCTGCCAATAAGACTCCTGAGGAGTTGTATGAACAGCTTATTAGTTCGATTAGAAAGTACCATCCATCAGGTGATATTTCCTTAGTTGAAAGTGCTTATAATGTTGCAAAAAAAGCACATGGGGATCAGAAGCGTAAGTCAGGGGAACCTTATATCATACATCCATTATGTACTGCAATCATTCTGGCAGAATTAGAACTTGATAAAGAGTCTATTGTTGCAGGTCTATTGCATGATGTTGTGGAAGATACAAAAATTACAAAGGAAACAATCACCAAAGATTTTGGCGAAGAAGTTGCACAGTTAGTTGATGGTGTTACAAAACTTACCCAGTTATCATATGATGCAGATAAGGTGGAGGAACAGGCAGAGAATCTAAGAAAGATGTTTCTGGCTATGGCCAAGGATATAAGGGTAATTCTTATTAAACTTGCAGACCGTCTTCATAATATGAGGACACTTCAATATATGACACCGGAAAAACAGCGTGAAAAAGCAAGGGAAACAATGGATATATATTCTCCTATTGCAAACAGGCTTGGTATATCCAAAATTAAAATAGAACTTGATGATTTATCACTGCAATATTTAGAGCCTGAAAAGTATAAAGAACTGGTTGAAGGCGTAAACGAGAGGGTAATATTTAAAGAACAGTTTATTAGTGATCTTATGAATGAAGTAAAGAAACTAATGGACGAGTCTAATATAGAAGCCCAGATTGAAGGAAGAATAAAACATTATTTCAGCATATACAAGAAAATGGTAAATCAGAACAAGACATTGGATCAGATTTATGATATTTTTGCCGTGCGCATTATTGTAAAAAGTGTAAGGGACTGTTATGCTGCATTAGGAATAATACATGAAAAGTACAAACCTATTCCAGGACGGTTTAAGGATTATATTGCAATGCCAAAGCCTAATATGTATCAGTCGCTGCATACAACTCTTATAGGTCCGAACGGACAGCCTTTTGAAATCCAGATTCGTACGGAAGACATGCATAAGACAGCTGAATATGGTATAGCTGCGCACTGGAAATATAAAGAGAATATAAGCGGTGATGGAAATAATGAAGAACAAAAATTAAGCTGGTTGCGTCAGATACTTGAGTGGCAGCGTGATATGTCAGATAACAGAGAATTTATGAGTATGATTAAGAATGATTTAAATCTGTTTTCTGATAATGTATATTGCTTTACACCAAATGGAGATGTGAAAAATCTTCCAAATGGTTCCACTCCAATAGATTTTGCATATAGTATTCATAGCGCAGTAGGAAATCGTATGGTAGGCGCAAAAGTAAATGGAAAGATGGTTACTATTGATTATGTAATACAAAATGGTGATCGTGTTGAAATTGTGACTTCGCAGAACACAAAAGGTCCGAGTCTTGACTGGCTTAATATAGTAAAAAGCACACAGGCAAAAAATAAAATTAACCAATGGTTTAAAAATCTCAGAAAAGAGGATAACATTGTAGTCGGACGTGATATGCTTGAGAAGTACTGCAAGTCAAAACGTATTTCGTTTGCTCTAATAAACAAACCTGAATATCAGAGTATAGTGCTTAGGAAATACGGGTTTAAAGATTGGGATTCAATAGTGGCGGCAGTAGGTCACGGCGCGTTAAAGGAAGGCCAGATTATTAATAAACTTTTAGAGGCTTATACTAAAAAGAACCCTAAAGCTATAGTTGATAGTGATATTGTAGGTGATGTTTTAGATAAGCAGCCTAAAGCACATAGCCATACGTCAAAGGGTGGCATTATTGTAGAAGGTCTGGATGATGTGGCAGTAAGATTTTCAAAATGCTGCAGCCCGGTTCCCGGAGATGAAATAGTAGGGTATGTAACCAGAGGCAGAGGTGTTTCAATACACAGAACAGACTGCATTAATATTATCAATCTTCCGGAATTTGAAAGAAGCAGACTGCTGGAAGCAACATGGAGTCATGATGCCAAAGCAGGACACGATGAAAAGTATATAGCAGAGATATGCATATATGCTAATAACAGAGTAGGTATACTTGCAGATTTATCAAAAGTATTTACTGAAAATAATATTGATGTAAGAAGTATTAACAGTAGAACCAGCAAACAGGGAATTGCTACGATTTCTATGTCATTTTCAATCGGAAGTGTAGCAGAACTGACCAAAATAGTAACTAAGTTGAGAAATATTGAGAGTATTATTGAGATTGAGAGAACATCAACCTAATTGGAGGAAACAATGTCACGAGTAAAAATAGCCCGAATAAAGGTAAGCCCGGTAATAACTAATTGTTATTTGTTCTTTTTAGAGGGGAATAAAGAAGCGATAATTATTGATCCGGGAGATAATAGTGATAAAATAATACGAACAATTGAAAAAATTGGATGTAATCCTGTTGCTATTTTTCTTACACATGGCCATTACGATCATATTGGTGCCGTTTCAGCATTAAAGGAAAAGTATGATATAAGCGTATATGCACATGAATATGAAAAAAAACTCTTAGAGGACAGCACGCTTAATCTTACATCATATAGTGGGAATCCATATGAATTAAAGGTGGACTATCTTTTAGAGGATGAGGCACAGTTCGAACTTGCAGGAATTAATATAAGGGTAATCCATACTCCCGGACATACCCGGGGCTGTTGCTGTTATCATTTATATGAGAACGGCATACTATTTAGTGGAGATACTATGTTTAAAGGTACATGGGGAAGAACAGATCTGCCTACCGGTAGTGAAAATCAGATTGTGCGTTCAATTATTGATAAATTATTGCCATTAAGCCCTAAGACAAAAGTATATCCTGGGCATATGTGGACAACTACAATAGGAGACGAAAGGGAAACATACGGATATGATTTCAATTAAAATTACACCACCTGATTTTGAATATGATGTTCAGGGAATTGTAAGTGCATTTTATCCGGGAGAACCAATAGAAACAAACAAAGATACAATAGGAGATATTAATGTTAATGTAAAATTTGCTCCTAGGGCATTGGTAATTACAGTAACACAGGGAGTTGAGATTGTATCTCAGTCTACGCTTTATAATAAAGAAGATAGAAAAGAAACAAAAAATATATTAAAAAGGCATTTATATTCGATACTTTCGAGAAAAACAAAAAAGGAACTTCCGTGGGGAACTCTCACCGGAATAAGACCTGTTAAGATTCCGACACTTCTTATTGAACAGGGAGAATCTGACGAAGCAGTAAAAAAATATATGAAAGAAACATATTTGGCTTCAGATGAAAAGACAGACTTAAGTATAAAAATTGCTCATAAAGAGATAGAACTGTTATCTAAATTTGATTATAAAAACGGATATAGTATATACATAGGTATACCATTCTGTCCTACAACGTGTCTGTATTGTTCTTTTACATCATATCCAATTGACCGTTACAAAGATATAGTGGATAAGTATCTGAACGCTCTTTTTAAAGAGATTGATTTTACTGCCCGGAATTTTGCGGATAGGCAACTGCATTCGGTATATATAGGAGGGGGAACTCCCACAACTTTGAGTGCAGAACAGTTAGAATGTCTTATTACAAAAATAAAAAGCAGTTTTAATATGGATTACTGTCAGGAAATTACAGTAGAGGCAGGACGTCCGGATAGCATTACAAAAGAAAAACTTATAGCAATTAAATCATGCGGGGTAACAAGGATTTCTATCAATCCGCAGACAATGAAACAGGAAACACTTGATTTAATTGGCAGACATCATACAATTGAGCAGGTCAAAGAAGCTTTTGCACTTGCAAGAGAATGTGGATTTAATAATATTAATATGGATTTAATATTAGGGCTTCCTGATGAAACATATACAGACGTTAAGCACACAATAGAACAGATATGTGAATTAGAGCCGGAGAGTATTACAGTTCATGCATTAGCGATAAAGAGAGCGGCAAAACTTAATATATATAAAGAAGATTACAAAAATCTTCACAGGGAAATAAGTAATGAAATGGTAACACTTATGGCAGAATATGCTGCTAATATGAATATGGAACCATATTATTTATACAGACAAAAGAATATGACTGGAAATCTTGAAAATATAGGTTATGCAAAAGCAGGATGTGAAGGCGTATATAATATTCTTATTATGGAGGAAAAGCAGCCGATAATTGCGCTTGGGGCAGGTTCTGTCTCAAAGTTTGTATTTCCTGACGGGTATAGAATTGAACGCATTGAAAATGTCAAAAATGTAGATTTATATATTGAACGCATAGATGAAATGATAGCCAGAAAAAAGAGCTTTCTTGATAATAATAAAGATTTTCAGAAGAGTTATGGCAGGTAAGGCTATGAAAGAAATTAATATTGAAGAGATACTTTATGAAGATTTGAATGCTGAAATCAGACATGGTATTTTGGTAAGTAATTTGGCATATAATCTTGCAAAATATCTGGATATTCCTGAAGAAGAAACATATGAACTGGCAGTAGCAGGTATGGTTCATGACATTGGAAAATTAAGACTTGCAGGTTATCTGTATGGAAGGTCAGATGATACGCTGGCAGTTGAAGAGATGAAGTATGTAAGAATGCATTCAAAATTAAGTTATGATATACTTAAAAACCAGGGGTATTCTGAATATGTACAGGAAGCAGTGTTGAGGCACCATGAAAATTATGATGGTTCAGGTTTTCCAGATAATTTATCAGGTGATGATATTCATAGAGGGGGACGTATATTAAGAGTTTGTGATGTATTTGCAGCACTTATATCTGAGAGACCATATAGAAAAGCATTTGATTTTGAAACAGCAGTAGCATTAATGATAGATGAAGTCAAGAATTTTGATATGCAAATATTTATTGCTTTTCAGAGAATGATACATGAAATTGATATTTATAAATTAATCGGAAGTGAGGAATAGTAATGATTACGCAGGCACCAAGAGGCACACAGGACTGGTATGGAGACAACATGTACAAGCGTACCGTTGTAGAAAAAATATGCAGGGATATAGCAAAAACATATAATATAAAAGAAATAATTACACCGGTATTTGAGCATACTGTTTTGTTTCAGCGCGGAGTTGGTGAAACAACTGATGTTGTACAAAAAGAGATGTATACTTTTAAGGATAAAGGTGACAGGAGTATTACCCTTAAACCTGAAGGAACAGCAGGTGCAATTAGGGCTTATCTGGAACATAATATGTATGCAGACCCGGCACCTGCAAAGCTTTTTTATGTAACACAGGCATTTCGTTATGAAAAACCACAAAGTGGAAGATTAAGACAGCATCATCAATTTGGAGTTGAGATAGTAGGTTCTAAAAGTCCTATAGTAGAAGTTGAGCTTATTACACTTATAAAACGGATAATAAATGAACTTGGATTAAGGGATGCCAATCTTCACATCAACAGCATAGGATGTGCACATTGCAGGAAAGTCTATAATGAGGCGCTTCTTGATTATTTAAAACAGCATGAAGACAAATTATGTCCTACTTGTCGTGAGAGAATGCAAAAAAATCCATTACGAGTTATAGACTGCAAAGATCCTGACTGTAAAAAAATAGTAGCTGATGCACCAAGAACTATTGATTATCTGGATGATGAATGCAGGAATCATTTTGAAGAATTACAGTTTATACTTAATGAGCTTGGTATAGAATATACAATTGACACCGGAATAGTGCGTGGACTGGATTATTATACAAAAACAGTATTTGAATTTGTTAATAGTGAAGGATTTACTCTGTGCGGCGGAGGACGTTATGATAATCTGGTACATGAAATAGATGAAAAACAGGATATTCCATCAGCAGGTTTTGGAATGGGAATAGAGAGAATTTTATATTTTCTTGAAAAGGAAGGTGTAGAACTTCCAAAAGAGCCTGCGATTGATTTATATGTCGGAATAATTGGAAGTGAATCAAGGGCTAAAGCCTATGGAATTGTTAAAGAACTTAGAGAAAAGGGATATATAGTTGAAACAGATTATATGGATAGAAGTGTAAAATCACAAATGAAGTATGCTAATAAAATAGGTGCTAAGAATACTATTATTGTCGGAGCAGATGAAATTGCATCAAATAGCGGACGTGTTAAGAATATGGAAACTGGTGAGCAGACAGAAATTTCACTTGATAAAATAGCAGAAGTTTTAGCATAATTATTATTTTGTATAGAGGAGACAATATAAAATGGCAGAGTCAATGAAAGGACTTCATAGAAGTCACAGATGTACAGAAGTATCTAAAGCAGATGTTGGAAGTACTGTAACAGTTATGGGATGGGTACAAAAAAGAAGAAATCTTGGAAGTTTGATTTTTATAGATCTTCGTGACCGTTCAGGAATTTTACAAATTGTATTTGATGAGAATAATGCAGAAGTATTAAGCAAGGCAGAGTTATTAAGAAGTGAATATGTTATTGCAGTAACCGGAATTGTAAGAATGCGTGAAGGCGCAGTAAATGACAAGCTTAAAACAGGTGAAATAGAGATTTGTGCTGATTCTCTCAGGATATTGTCAGAGGCACTTACACCTCCTTTTCCAATAGAAGAAGGGACTAACACGAAGGAAGAATTAAGATTAAAGTACAGATATCTGGATCTTAGAAAACCAAGATTACAGAGAAATCTTAAACTTAGAAGTGATGTAACTACATTTGTGAGATCATTTATGGCGAAAGAAGGGTTTCTGGAAATTGAAACACCAATGCTTAATAAAAGTACACCTGAAGGAGCAAGAGATTACCTAGTGCCAAGCCGTGTTCATCCGGGAAATTTTTATGCATTACCACAATCACCACAGTTATTCAAGCAGCTTTTAATGTGTTCAGGATGTGACAGATATCTGCAGATTGTAAAGTGTTTTCGTGATGAGGATCTTCGTGCGGACAGACAGCCGGAATTCACACAGATAGATATGGAAATGTCATTTGTTGATATTGATGATGTAATAGACGTAAATGAGAGACTTCTGGCTGCATTATTTAAGGAGATTCTCAATGTGGATGTTCAGCTTCCAATTAAACGTATGACATATGCAGAAGCAATGGATAGATTTGGCTCTGATAAACCTGATACACGTTTTGGAATGGAACTTAAAAATATTACAGATATAGTAAGAGATTGTGAATTTGGAGTTTTTTCAGGAGCGGTTGCAAATGGTGGAACAGTAAGAGGCATAAATGTAAAAGGGCATGCTTCAATGCCAAGAAAGAAAATAGATGCTCTGGTGGATTTTGCAAAAGGATGTGGTGCCAAAGGGCTTGCTTATTTATGCATTAATGATGATGGAACATATAAGTCTTCATTTGCCAAGTTTTTTACGCAGGAGAGTCTCAAAGAAATAGCAGATGCTTTGGAAGGAGAACCTGGTGATTTACTTTTATTTGCAGCAGATAAAGACAGCATTGTATTTAATGTTCTGGGAAGCCTTAGATGTGAACTTGCAAAGCAGTTTGAACTTTACGATAAAGATACTTATAATTTCTTGTGGATTACAGAATTTCCGTTACTGGAGTATTCAGAAGAGCAGGAAAGGTTTGTGGCAATGCATCATCCGTTTACAATGCCTATGGAAGAAGATTTGGACTATCTGGAATCTGATCCCGGACGTGTAAGGGCAAAGGCATATGATATAGTATTAAACGGAACAGAACTTGGTGGCGGAAGCGTCAGAATACATCAGGCAGATATACAGGAGAGAATGTTCACTGCACTTGGTTTTACACAGGAAGATGCTTATGAGCGTTTTGGATTTCTAATAAATGCATTTAAATACGGAGTTCCACCACATGCAGGACTTGCATATGGACTGGACCGCCTTGTGATGCATATGGCAGGTGAAGATAATATTAGGGAAGTTATAGCATTCCCTAAAGTAAAAGATGCTTCATGCCTTATGTCAGATGCTCCAAATGTTGTAGATGAAAAACAATTGGAAGAACTTTCAATATCAATTAATCTTCCCGAGGAAGAAGACAATGATTAATAACTGAGCGATTACTATCAAAGGAAGCCCGATAAAGAATCGAGGCTTCCTTGTTTTATGCCGAAAACAATACATTCCCAGGTAAGCTCCCATACTACCGCCTGCAATTGCAATCATAATAAGCCGGTATTCACTAATACGCCAGCTGGCTGACATTGCCAGCTTTTTGTCATAGCCATACATTATGAATGCAATAATATTTACAATAATCAGATATAAACATATAAATTCGATAATAATAGTTTTCATAAATTTATTATAGTACAATAAACTAATTCAAACAATTCTCTTTTTTGAGGCTGTTGATTCTAAATCTGCGTACTTCTTCCTGAAGACGTCCTGTATAGTCTGCAAGTTCATTGTAATCTGCAAAAAATTGTTTATATATGGAAACATCATTTTGCAATAATAACTCAGAATTTAATGTATATATATGAGAATTCTTTCCTTCACGTGAATAGAATCTGATGCTGTCATCTATAATAAATGCAGAAAAAGCACAATCATTTTCTGAGAATTCAGTAATAAGGACACTTTTTAACAATGAATCACTGCATATACATTTTACACTTATATGTCCATTTTCAGCAGCAGCAAAAAATAAAAAATATTTTTCTTTGTAATAAATCAGTTGAAAAGGATTTTCAATATCAGCAAGGGTGCATAAGTTACGGGATTCAATATTAAAGTTATTAAATGTATTAAGTGAAAGAGTGTGTTTAATTGTCTGATAAATAAAAGAATATGTTTCTATTTCATTTAGACGGCTTGTAAATATTAATGGAGAAGTTGCAGCATCCTTACATACAGTACCATGGGAAGAAACTTTGCCGTTATTTATTGAATAGAGACTAAGCTCATGTTTTTCATGCCATAATATAACAGGTTGTCCATATTGTGTTTCAAAAATATTATACATAGTATACCCCCTTTATATATGTATATTATTAATTATTAAAAATGAGAAGTAAAATCAAACTAATAAGTAAACACTTTCTTTTGTAAAAAAATTCTTTTATTTGCACAAAAATGTGGTAGAATGTAAAAATGAAGTAAAACACGGAGGATAATTAAATGTTTTCATTTGAAGAAGTTAAATCATTTGATCCTGAAGTTGCAGCTGCAATGCAGGATGAGATTAGAAGACAACAGGATAACATCGAACTTATTGCATCAGAAAATATTGTATCTGAAGCAGTTATGTCAGCAATTGGAAGTCCGCTTACTAATAAATATGCAGAAGGATATCCAGGAAAAAGATATTATGGCGGATGTGAGTATGTAGACGTAGTTGAAACGCTTGCTATAGAAAGAGCAAAAAAGCTGTTTGGCTGTACTTATGCCAATGTCCAGCCTCATTCAGGAGCTCAGGCTAATCTGGCAGTATTTTTTGCTATTGTTAAGCCGGGTGATACAGTAATGGGCATGAATCTGGCACATGGTGGACATCTTTCTCACGGAAGCCCTGTAAATATATCAGGTTCATATTATAATATTGTTCCTTATGGAGTAAATGATGAAGGGTATATAGATTATGATGAATTAAGAAAAATTGCACTTGAAACCAAACCTAAAATGATTATTGCAGGCGCAAGTGCTTATCCTAGAGAGATTGATTTTAAGAAGTTTAGAGAAGTAGCTGATGAAGTAGGAGCCGTTCTGATGGTCGATATGGCACATATAGCAGGTCTTGTAGCCGGAGGACAGCATATGAGTCCAATACCATATGCGGATGTAGTCACTACAACTACTCATAAAACATTAAGAGGACCACGTGGAGGCATGATTTTATCAAGTGCTGAGATGGCAGAGAAATATAAATTTAACAAAGCAGTATTTCCTGGCATTCAGGGTGGACCATTGATGCATGTTATCGCAGCAAAGGCAGTATGTTTAAAAGAAGATTTAAGTGATGATTTCAAACAGTATGCAAAGGATGTTGTTGATAATGCACAGGCACTTGCAAAAGGACTTACCAGCCGTGGATTTAATCTTGTATCAGGAGGAACTGACAACCATCTTATGCTTGTGGATTTGAGAAGCAAGAATATTACAGGTAAAGAATGCGAAAAGATTCTTGACGCTGCTCATATTACATGTAATAAGAATGCAATTCCAAACGATCCTGCAAAACCATTCGTAACAAGTGGCGTTAGAATAGGAACTCCTGCAGTTACATCAAGAGGAATGAAGGCAGCAGATATGGATGTTATAGCTGAAGCAATAAATCTGGTAGTTACAGATCCTGAAGCTAATATGGTAAAAGCAAAAGAACTGGTAAAATCATTAACTGATAAATATCCATTATATCCGGAATTATAGATATAATATTAAAATTGACAAACATGAGGAAGTATAGTTTTTTAGCTATACTTCTTTATGTTGATAAAGCCGCTATGTCACGAATAATTAGTGAATTATTAATCCAGAACAGTAGAAAGACGAGGAAAAGTATGAAAATAAGAATTATAACAGATTCTGCATCTGATATGAGCAGTAAGGAAAATCTCACGATTTTACCAATGACAATTACTTTTGGCAGTACAGAATATCTTGATGGTGTAACTCTTACTCATAAGGAATTTTATGAAAAACTTATAGAAAATGATAATTTACCGGTTACAAGCCAGATACCACCATATGATTTTGCTCAGGCAATTGAAGAAGCAAGAAGTCTTGATGAAATTGTAATTATTATAACATTATCTTCAAAATTATCAGGTACATATAATAGTGCAGTAGTTGCAGCATCAGAATATTCTGAAAATGTATATGTTGTGGACAGCGAAAATGTGTGCATTGGGGAAAAAATATTAATTGAGTATGCTCTGGAATTAATAAAGCAGGGAAAAGAAGCAGAAGATATTGTAAATATTCTTGAAAATAAGAAAAAAAATATAAGGCTTATAGCATTGTTGGATACGTTAGAATATCTTAGAAAGGGTGGACGTATATCAAATGTAACAGGTTTTGTTGGAGGAATGTTGGCAATAAAACCGGTTATTGCTATAGAAGATGGAGAGGTAAAATTTCTGGGGAAAGCACGTGGCTCTAAAAATGCAAACAATTTATTGACTGAACAGATTAAGAAATCCGGAGGCATTGATTTTGATATGCCTATTTCTTTAGCATATTCAGGACTTGATGATGTTCTATTACAAAAATACATTAGAGATAATGAAGAACTATGGCAAGGCAATATAAATACTCTTGATATAGGGACAGTAGGAGGAACAATAGGAACTCATGCGGGTCCGGGTGCTATAGCTGTTGCATTTTTTTCAAATCTCTAAATATTAAAAATATTTCTGCTCATAATAATATTATGAAAAGTAATTTCGTAAAATGTGGTATAACAGGATTATGTATTGAAATAGTGTGGACAGGAATTGGTAATCTTATTAAAAAGGATAAGAAAATGATTGGGCATACATCGATAATAATGTTTCCGATTTATGGTATGGCATCTTTGATAAAACCTCTGCACACAATTATTAGAAAAGAAAATATTATTATAAGAGGAAGTATTTATACGGCATTGATATTTGCAACAGAATATATAACGGGCACATATTTAAAAAGTAAAAATATATGCCCGTGGGATTATAGTAAAAGCAAACACAATATTAATGGAGTAATCCGTTTGGATTATGCACCTGCATGGTTTACGGTGGGACTGATATATGAACATATGCTAGACCCACATGTTAATAAAGAAAAATGAAAACTATTCAAAAAATTTTATTATATTGTCCATTTTTGATGTCATGGAAGAAAACAGCATATCAAGTACGGTAATTGCTGTCATAGACTCAACAACAACAACAGCACGTGGAACAATAACAGGGTCATGGCGACCA
>JBJEMK010000054.1:0-4179 GCA_051879635.1 Eubacterium sp. | reverse complement strand
TCAATTTATCCTAATGAGAATTATGATTTTTATTATGTACTTACTTCTTATAAAGATTTGGATGAAAATGAGTGCAAAGATATAGATATGACATTTAGTTCTGGAGAATATGATTTTTATGTTGAGGAATGTTATGAAGCGCCGATTGAATATTTTGAAAAATGTGTAAACAGCGTAAATGAATATAAGATTATAGAAAAGACTACAAACTCACTAACCGGAATTGTTGACATGCAGGAGGATGGATATTTTAACATTACAATACCTTATGATAAAAATTTTATAATGACGGTAGATGGAGAAATAACTTCAATTGAACATACAGATAGTGCATTTATGGGATGCAAACTGTCAAAGGGCAAACATATAATACAGTTTACTTATTCTATCCCATTTTTGAAAGTATCAGAGGCAATAAGCCTTACAGGTATTTTAATGTTTGTTGTTTTATGGCTTGGAGAATTAAAAATTAAAATAAAAAAACGAAAAGGTGTTGACAAAAAATAATGTGAGTGATATTTTATGAGTATAAATATTAGCACTCTATTTGGACGAGTGCTAACAAATAACATCAGATGACCGTCAGGCCATGAGAGAAAGAAGGGAGTGGCAGTATGGAAGTAGACAGCAGAAAATTTAAGATTTTGCAGGCGATAATTAAAAACTATTTAGATACCGGTGAACCTGTAGGTTCCAGAACTATTTCCAAATATACAGATCTTAATTTAAGTTCAGCCACTATCCGTAATGAAATGGCCGATTTAGAAGAAGCCGGATATATTGTACAGCCTCATACTTCGGCAGGTCGTATTCCTACAGATAAAGGATATAGACTGTATGTCGATAATATGATGAAGGAGAAAGCACAGGAACTTGACCAGCGCGAGAAAAAGCTTGAAGAAAAAGAAGATTTACTTATTGAAAAAGTAGATAAAGTAGAAACATTGATTAAGAATGTTGCAAAGTTGCTGGCGAACAATACCAACTATGCAACTATGATTACTACTCCGCAGTATAAGCATAATAAGATTAAGTTTATACAGCTTTCCCAGGTAGATGTTAACAAGTTGCTTTGTGTTATTGTTACACAGGGAAATATTATTAAGAATAAAATCATAGAAGTGCATGAAGATATTAATAATGAGACAGTATTAAAGATGAATATGCTGCTAAATACAAGCCTTGCAGGTCTTGCACTTGAAGAAATTAATCTGGCAGTCATATCAAAGCTTAGCGTTCAGGCTTCCACTGAGAATAATATTATAAACGAAGTGCTTGGGGCAATAGTAGAAACAGTAGGTGCAGATAATGATGTAGAAGTTTATACATCAGGTGCAACTAATATATTTAAATATCCGGAACTAAGTGATAAGTCAAGAGCAAGTGAGCTTATATCAACGCTTGAACATAAGGAACTTTTGGCAAATCTGGCGAGTAATGATGAGAATAAAGAAAATGGGATACAGGTTTATATAGGTAATGAGACTCCAATTCAGAGTATGAAAGATTGCAGTGTTGTTACGGCAACATATGAGCTGGAGGATGGTGTTCAGGGAACTATAGGTATTATCGGACCTAAACGTATGGATTATGAAAAAGTAGTCGATACACTAAAGAATGTAAAAACACAGTTAGATTCTGTATATAAGAAGTCATAGGAAGGAGCATGAACCGTGGAAGACAATAACAATTCCAAAGAGACAAAGGAAGACATCGAATTTAATGTGGAAGCGGATTCTGTTGAAGAAGCAGAAAACGTGGATGAAGTAGATGTAGACGAGAATGCAAGTGATGCGGAAGCTGCAGACTTTAGTGATGAAGCCGGTGCCGTTGATGCTGACGATGAAGCATGCGGTGCAGATGCAGATAACGCAGATGCAAACGACAACCCTGTGTCTTCTAAAGGAAAATTTAAAGATAAATTAAAAAAGAAAGATAAAAAAGACAAAAAGGACCAGCAGATAGAAGAGTTAAATGACAAGTATATGAGACTGATGGCTGAGTTTGATAATTTCAGAAACAGAACTGAAAAAGAAAAAACGGCAATGTATGAAGTCGGTGCAAAAAGTGTCATTGAAAAACTTTTACCTGTTATTGATAATTTTGAAAGAGGCCTTGATTCTATTCCGGAGGAAGAGAAAAGCGGCGCATTTGCACAAGGTATGGAGATGACTTACAAACAGTTAATTACCATGCTGGAATCAATTGACTGCAAGCCTATTGATGCTGTCGGAAAACAATTTGATCCTAATCTTCATAATGCGGTAATGCATGTTGAGGATGAATCGTTGGAAGAGAACATTGTGGCTCAGGAATTTCAAAAAGGTTACACATATCGTGGCAGCGTAGTAAGATGCAGTATGGTTCAGGTTGCAAATTAAATTTAGGAGGTTTAGTTATGAGTAAAATTATAGGTATTGATTTAGGAACAACAAATTCATGTCTGGCAGTTATGGAAGGTGGTAAACCGGTTGTAATTGCTAATGCAGAAGGAATAAGAACTACACCATCAGTAGTCGCATTTTCAAAAACAGGAGAAAGACTTGTTGGAGAACCTGCAAAAAGACAGGCGGTAACCAATTCAGAAAAAACTGTTTCTTCTATTAAGAGACATATGGGAACAGATTATAAAGTAAATATTGATGGAAAAAATTATACACCTCAAGAAATTTCAGCTATGATTCTTCAAAAGCTAAAAGCTGATGCAGAAAGTTATCTGGGTGAAAAAGTTACAGAAGCAGTTATAACTGTTCCTGCATATTTTAATGATGCTCAGAGACAGGCAACAAAAGATGCCGGTAAAATTGCAGGCCTTGAGGTTAAGAGAATTATCAATGAACCAACAGCAGCGGCACTCGCATATGGACTTGATAATGAGAAAGAACAGAAAATCATGGTATATGATTTAGGTGGTGGTACATTTGATGTTTCCATCATTGAAATAGGTGATGGCGTAATTGAAGTTTTAGCAACATCAGGCGATAACAGACTTGGTGGTGATGACTTTGACCAGAAGGTTGCAGATTATATGCTTTCTGAATTTAAGAAACAGGAAGGCGTTGATTTATCAACTGATAAAATGGCTCTTCAGAGAATTAAGGAAGCAGCTGAAAAAGCTAAAAAAGAACTTTCATCAGCTACTACAACAAATATTAACCTTCCATTTATTACAGCTACAGCTGAAGGACCAAAACATTTTGATATGAATCTTACAAGAGCTAAGTTTGATGAACTTACACATGACCTTGTTGAGAGAACAGCAGTGCCTGTACAGAATGCGCTTAAGGATGCAGGAATCAGTTCAAGCGAACTTTCAAAGGTTCTTTTAGTAGGTGGTTCTACACGTATTCCTGCAGTTCAGGATAAGGTAAAACAGCTTACGGGACATGACCCTTCAAAGAGTCTTAATCCTGATGAGTGTGTTGCTATAGGAGCATCAATTCAAGGTGGTAAATTGGCAGGAGATGCAGGTGCAGGTGAGATATTACTTCTTGATGTAACACCACTTTCACTTTCAATTGAAACTATGGGCGGAGTTGCCACAAGATTAATAGAAAGAAATACTACTATTCCAACAAAGAAGAGTCAGATTTTCTCAACAGCTGCAGATAATCAGACAGCCGTTGATATTAATGTAGTTCAGGGTGAGAGACAGTTTGCAAAAGACAACAAGAGTCTTGGACAGTTTAGGTTGGATGGAATTCCTCCTGCAATGAGAGGTGTTCCACAGATTGAAGTTACATTCGATATTGATGCAAATGGTATTGTAAATGTATCAGCCAAAGATTTGGGAACAGGTAAAGAACAGCATATTACAATTACAGCAGGTTCTAATATGTCTGATGCTGATATAGAAAAGGCTGTTAAAGAGGCGGCAGAATTTGAGGCACAGGATAAACAGCGTAAAGAAGGAATCGATGCAAGGAATGAAGCTGATTCAATGGTATTCCAGACGCAGAAAGCTTTGGATGAAGTTGGAGATAAAATAAGCGCAGAAGAAAAGGCAAATGTGCAGGCAGAAATTGATGCATTAAAGGCTGTTGTTGAGAAAACAAATCCTGATTCAGTTTCAGCATCAGATATAGAGGAACTTAAAGCAGGAAAAGAAAAACTGATGAATGCAGCCAATACTGTATTTACAAAAATTGTCGGCATGTCTCCGATTCGCTTTCGAAAAGA
>JBJEMK010000053.1:0-4187 GCA_051879635.1 Eubacterium sp. | reverse complement strand
CTTCTGTTCATGATTAGATAATTCATATACTGTAAACTGACCCTCTATACCTGATTTTACATAATTACTTATTGAAGTACTCGATTTCATAATACTATTATAAGCTTTTTCACTCAACTCAGGATATATTTTTAATGAATCTTTACCACTATAAATATGCTCATATCCATTATCTGTTTTTATTATAGCACCATCACAAATAATAAGGTACTCACGGTCTAAAGTTATTTTCCATGCATTAAGTGCATCTTTTCTGCTTATTGTAAGTAATTTAATATTTCCGAGCTGCCCTTCTATATCATATTCTGTTTCACTCTCATCTTCACATTCAATATAGAATATATATGTATCTGCAAATCCATTGGTTTGTAATTTACAAAGAGGTGAGGCTAACGTACTTTTAATTACAGCCTTACCAATTCTAAAATTAAATGGGCAGAAAAAATAATCTTTATTTTTTATGTCAACTGCCGGAAATCTGATTGTTTCATTCTCAAGCTCTGCCTCCAGAACATAATTTTTATGTTCTGCCATATCATATCGTCTTTGATAATTATTAACAAATATATATCCTGATTTTTGATTATGACGTATTGAAATTCTTAAGTCTTCCAAATTATCAGGAGTATCCGGCGTAGTATTTGGAATATAAGTTGTCATAGTTGCAAATTCATCACCAAAATCTTTTATGAACATTAAAAATAGCTTTAATTCACGATATGTGTCTGAAATCTGGCCATATGCACGTATTGGTGCCCTGAAATCATAATTAAATTCTGCTAGTTCACACCATCCTCCTGTTTCTTTTGTTTCGTTTAATCTTGATAACCGTCCATCCGGATTTGTTCCGCCATGAAACATATAATATCCTAAAAGATTGACCCCACTGGCAAGCTTCGTTAACGTTACCGCACCTATATCATTTGCCGTTGCAACAGGACGTCTGTCATATGTCACCTGTAAACCGGCGCCAAGTTCTGCCGTAAGGAAAGGATAATCCTTATAATCATATGTTGCACCCTCTCCTATAGCCAGTCCTTTTCCTATTTGATGGTCATCACGCTCATATGTAATAGTATAATTAGCATTAGGTGGCAGTTCTTTATTAGTCCTCTCCCATGGTGCCTCACAATATCCGCCCATAACAGGAATGCAGTCACCAATAATTGCACCGCCCCATCCTGTAGCTGTATACAACGGCACATCATATCCTATTTCATTAAGCATATCTTTTAGAATTTTCATATGCTTAATTCCTTCTTCTTTACCTGACTGTGCGCCGGCATGTCCGTATTCATTTTCAATTTGTATACCTATAATAGGTCCGCCATCATTATAAAATAATCCCTCTATCTGCTCATATATTTTGCTCCAGAACTTTCTTATTTCATAAAGATATTTTTCATCATTTGTTCTTACAGGAAGCTGTTTATCCATAAACCATTTTGGAAACCCGCCATAACGGACTTCAGCATGACACCATGGACCAACGCGCAAAAAAAACTTCATTCCACATTCATCAACACATTTTATAAATTCTCGTATGTCTTTATTATCAGAAAAATCATAAATCCCTTCCTCCTCCTCATGATGAATCCAGATAATATAACTTGATACAATATCAACACCTGCAGACTTCATTTTATAAAGGGATTCTTTCCAATACTTTCTTGGATATCTTGAATAATGAAATTCTCCCATAACAGGAAACCATGGTTTCCCGTTTTTAATCATATATTTTGAATTAATTTCATACTTTGTCATAACTGCATCCTTTTAAAATAGGGCATCTGATATCTCACAGATGCCCTATACTATTTACAATATTTTACTGTTAACAATAAATATTACTCTTTATCTAATGGGTTAAACAAGAAATCATCCATTGTTCCCCATGGTCCTTTTGTTTCTGCTTCACAATAGATATATGCACCAACAGTAACTGAACCACTTTCACCAATAGTTACCTTTGGAATAGAAGGATTCTGCCAAGCAACCCATTCTGTTACACCCATTTCGCAGGTATACTCAAAGTTAGCCTGATCCTTATATAAATTAGGATCTGAATAGTCAATGTTATTTGCCTGTTCAAATTCAGCTGTGTTACAGAAAATATACATTACTGTATTCTGTGAATTACCACCTTGAATCTGTGCACTCATTTTATAATCTTTTCCGACTTTAAGATTATCTATAGTTTGCTTAATGTAGAATTCACAGTAATTCTTTGAATACCAGTGAATTGAATAAATACCCTGGTATGCATCTGTTGATTTTTCCATGATGTATAATTCATGTTCTTCGTCATTTTCAGAACCATTCAATGCTGCAAATTCCCATACACTCTGTTCTTCACCATCTTCAAAGCTGAAGTCTTCAACATAGTTCGGTTCAACCATATTAACTTCACATGTAATCCAAACACCTTCTTCTGAACCATCATCTACAAGACCTTTAACTGTATATGTCTTAGGACCGCTGTTCTGCATAGTATTAATTGCAGCATCACTTAAGTCATTCCATACAACCGGAAATTGTTTTTCTTCTCTGTCATTATATATTACTGTTGTAGTTTCAGGAAGAACTATTTCATCACCAATACGAATTGTTGTTGCTGTATTACACACTTCGTCAATAGCCTTATCACATACAGTACCTGTCTTACAATAAGACCATATATTGATTGATTCAAGAACATTTCCTTCTGCATCAAATAATGCGTTATTATCAACTGCATTACCACCATACCATGTACCTGAATCTTCAGGGTCATAAGAAACCGCACCTATTGAAGCCCATCCTGAGCCATAATTTTTCCACTTCTCAGCTCTTGAAAGTCCACCTGATTCTGTATCATCAGGAACAGGAATCCATGCACCTTCCCAATAGCAAACACCCATACCACCTGCATCTACTACTGCCTGAATAACATCATGAATTGCATTGCACTGACCCTGTACTGTAAATGAATAATTCTTTACAATGGTAGCTCCGTCACCTGAAGTATTTGTCCATCCATCATAATCTTGTCCTGAATATGCATATGATGTTTCCATTACCATTACTTCTTTATTATAGTTTTCTTTTGCATAAGAAAGTATCTTTGTTAAATTGTCAAGTGTACCATGCCAATATGGGTAATATGATGATGCAAAAATATCATAATCAACTTCCCAGTTATCAAGAATTGCAAGATAATTTTCATAAGCTGATGCTTTTTCAGGATTAGCAAAATGTAATGCTACCTTAATATCCTTATCTGCCTCCCTTATAGCCTTTGATGCTGAATTCATCATTTCAGCAATATCAATCCAGTTGATTTCTCCACAGAACTCTCCATTAGTTTCATTACCTATTGACACTATGCCAACATCTACACCTGCGTCGCTTAATTTCTTAAGACTGTCTTTTGTGTATTCGTATATAGCATCACATTTTTCTGAAACACTATAATCTTCCCATTCTTTTGGAGCAAACTGTTTATTTGGGTCTGCCCAGAAATCTGAATAATGGAAGTCAACGATCATCTTGATACCATTAGCTGTTGCTCTCTTACCAATTTCTATAGCAGTGTCAATAGTACAATTTCCACCACCATATCCTAATGGTATTGTCATTTCTTCATCTGCATATACATAATCCGTGTCATCAGCTGATGGATTGTAATATCCAACCAAATCAGGTTCTGTCATATGCTTTTCTTCATCATCAGTAAACCATGTTACAGTACCTGTAGCAGAATCCATTGTTATGCCTTCTCTATCAACACAATCTGCTATATGTAAATATGGATCATTCCATACACGTGCACGTACATAGTTTATACCTGAATCAGCAAGTATCTTAAGAAGGTCTTCCTCGTTGCCATCTTTGTCATAATATACAACTCCTGATTCTTCTTCTGCAATAAGACTTGATATATCAATACCGCATACAAAATCCTCATTAAGTCCTTCTACCTTTTCCACACACACACCTGCTTCTACAGGATCACCATAATCAACAACCTTTTTATCATCACCGCCGCCATTACATCCGACAAGTCCAAAAATCATTGTTGCACAAAGTGATGTTGCCACAATTTTTTTGCTAAATTTAACAAAATTACTATTCACTTCGCCTCTCCTTTTCTGTATAAAAAATTTGCACTCATTCTTATAAAATCTTAAAAATGCATTCGCAATAAT
>JBJEMK010000052.1:0-17433 GCA_051879635.1 Eubacterium sp. | reverse complement strand
AAGCACGCTTTCTCCGTCCTTAAAGTAATAGTCAATAAGTCTTGTAACAAAAATATATTCATTGGTTGACGAATCATATTTAAGCCTTGAGCCCGTTCCTTCCACTATTCCGAACTTTTCAACTTTTACGCGGCATCTTACTTTTGCCTTTCCGCATTTTGCATATATGTATGCAGTTCCGTATTTCTTTGAAGTTACTTTTCCATTCTGGTCAACAGTTGCAACGGATTTATTTGAGCTGTACCATTTTACGCTGCCTTTTTTTACAAAACCGGCTTTTAACGTATATGTTTCGCTCTTTCCCATGCTGAGACTGCTTTTGCTTATCGTATTTACGTATACCGTGCACTTATATTTCTTTCCCGTTGTTTTGTTTGTTGCCGTTAATGTACACGTGCCTTTCTTCTTTCCGTATACTTTTATTCTTCTGCCGCCATATGTTTTTGATGTTATTTTTGCAACGGATTTATTGCTTACGCTCCACTTGTATGAAGAAGCAGAGTTTTTTATTTTTATGACGCTCTTTTTACCTTTCTGCAGATAAAGTGTCTTCTTTGATATGGAAGCTTTTTTTACCGTCACTTTACATTTATAGCTTTTGCCTGTCTCAAGGTTTTTTGCAGTAATATAAGCACTTCCCTTTTTTAAGGATTTTACCTTTACTGTCTTACCGGTGGAAGACGTTGAGTATATCTTTGCCACAGATGAATCCGACGTTGTCCACTTTACCTTGCCTGACACAGCGTTTTTTAAAGTGATTTTCTTGTACTCCCCTATCCCCATTACTGTTGAGGTGGTGGAGAGTTTTACAGTTTCTGCCGCCTTGACTTCTGTAGGCATTACGGTCATATTTACCGCAAACAATGATACAATCATTGTAAGTGCCATTACAAGGCTTAATAGTCTTTTGCTTGGTTCTTTCATAAAAATCTCCTTTTCTTTATTATATAGTAAATTATATATTTACAGGGTATATCCATGTCAATACCTTTTAAAAAATTTTTCCACAAAAAGGAAGCAGCCTTACTTTTTTCGTAAAACTGCTTCCTGTACAGATTATGCCACCAGCTTGGGCTTCCTATCGCATTACAGCCCACGTCTAAAATGGGGCAGTGAAACAAAAAATACTTAAATTGCCAAAAATAATAAGAAGGTTGCCCCTCTTATTAAGATTTTACGCTAGTTATCTACAAATTCAATCTGTAATTTTAATCCCATCCCATCAGCCAATCGTTTTAATGTAGATAAAGACGGATTTGCAAGACCTCTCTCTATTTTGCTTATGTCCGCCTGATATATTCCTGTATGTTCGGATAATTGTTTTTGTGTCATCCCAACAATGTCTCTTGCCTTAATCAAATTTTCCGCAAGAGCTGCGACAATATCCACTTCTTTGTTATTTACTTCAACTCCATCTTCCCATATGTCTTCTGCACTTAGGTCTAAATTATCATTCCAAGAGATACCGTAACCACCAGTATCAATCTGTACTTGATTAAATAAGTTTACATCATTTTCAAATACTTTAAACTGTGGAAATACAGGATACAAGGTACGCATATCATATGTTTTTTCAACACCGTTCTGAAAACCTACAAGTAAAGTAAATTTTTCCATTGGTTTAATTGATATAATTTTATGTGTCATGCTGCATCCTCCTCTTTATTATTCGAGCGGCTCTAATGTAGAAAACTCCTGCGTGTTCCACATTTTTAACTGTGTCTCTAAATTTATTATATAGGATATATCCTATATTGTCAATGATAAGAGTTTTTCTAACACCTGATTCATCTTTTTGAGCCTTCCCTTTAATAGTATCTTTTAGAAAATATATCTTAGTGCACTGTATGCAGGAGGAATTGACTCGGAAAGTCTGAGAACACTTGGAGGGCATAAAAATCTTGATGTTTTTGAAAGACATTACCACTTTTCATTAGACCCTGAAAATGTAATAGAGCACAAGATTGAGAAAACTTTTTCCAGACAACATAATGGTAACCAAGAGTAACCATTAGTTTTTTCGCGAAAAAAAGACCGAATCCCCTATAGAAATGGGGATTTGGTCTAATCAACAAGAGCGCGAGACGGGATTCGAACCCGCGACCCTCGCCTTGGCAAGGCGATACTCCACCACTGAGCCACTCGCGCGTATGCTGCCGTTGCACGCAACGGCAAGAAATAATATACTATATCGATTTGTTTTTGTCAAGCATATCAAGAGAATTTATCTAAACTTTCAATCTGGCCTTTTGTCTAAAATGCCTTTTTGTATAGATTAATTACATCATTTTTTGTTGTACTTCTCGGATTAACTGCTATATTGCCACTCTTCATGGCATCTTCTGCCATTGTCTCAAACTGCTCTTCTTTAACGCCCACCTCTTGCAAACTGCCCGGAATGCCCAATTCTTTGTTAAGCTCAGACAATTCTATGGCAAGCATGTCTGACGAGAACATCCCTTTTTCCACTGGACAACGGCAAATATTTTTGTATATATCATAATACTTCCCAGTATCCGACAATGCATTGTACTCAACAATTACAGGAAGTAATATGGCATTGGCCACGCCATGCGGCACATCAAAGAATGCACTTACCGGATGACTCATGGCATGTACATCTCCAAGCCTCGCATGTGAAAAGGCAATTCCTGCAAAAAGGGAGCCTAGCAGCATTGCTTCCGCAGCTGACTTATTACTTCTGTTTGCGACATAAGTTCTTATGTTGTGTCCAATCAGCTCAAGGGCCTTAAGTGCAAACATATCGGAAAATGGGGAAGCTGCGATTGAAATATATGCCTCAAGCGCGTGAACCATTGCATCTACCCCACAGGCCGCAGCCGTCTTCACTGGAACACTTGTTATTAGTTCCGGATCAAGTATTGCATAGGCAGGAAGTAAATAATTGCTTACTACTGTTAATTTGTAATTCCTGCTGTGATCTGTGATTACTGAAAATGCGGTAACCTCCGAACCTGTTCCCGCAGTTGTCGGTATGGCAATCATAGGGACAACAGGGCCCGTAACTTTTCCGCTGCCTTCATAATCCGTAATCTTTCCGCCAAAAGTTGCTAATACCGAAACGGCTTTTGCCACATCAAGAGGTGAACCACCACCAATTGCAACGATGAAATCAGCCCCGCTATTGTTGAATTGCTCTGTCGCCTTATCAACAGTGTACGTACTGGGATTGCTTTCCGTTTCCGTAAAAGCATCACTCTCCATGCCATAGGATTTTAATGCCTCCCTGCATTTATCCACCATTCCGATTTTATTTAAGTGTGGCCCAGATATGATAAATGCCTTCTTCTTCTGGAGTTTTTGGGCAAGCTCCGGGAGTTTTTTCAAGCTTCTTTTTCCAAAAACAATGTTTTGTGGAATCGAAAATGAAAATGTTTCCATATCATCACCACCCTACGCAAGTGCTTCTATGGAAGATTTGATTATTTCAAATGCTTCGTCACAATCTTTTTCATCTATAATAAGCGGTGGAACCATACGAATTATATGTGCTCCAATTGCAGTAATAAGTAAATGTCTGTGCAGACACTCATGTTTGACATCGACAGAGCTCACTGTATCATCA
This sequence comes from Eubacterium sp., assembly GCA_051879635.1. Classification (GTDB taxonomy): domain Bacteria; phylum Bacillota; class Clostridia; order Lachnospirales; family Lachnospiraceae; genus JBJEMK01. The sequence goes on along the minus strand of JBJEMK010000052.1, from coordinate 13,847 downwards.
AATTCGACTCCTACTAATAATCCCTGTCCTCTCACTTCTTTCACATGTGGCAATTCCTTTAACTTGCTCATAAAATACTCACCCATTTTTGCGGCATTTCCTGCCAAATCGCGGTCTAACAGTTCATTTACCTCTGCCAGCGCAGCAGCACATGACACCGGATGACCACCGAAAGTTGTTCCATGAGAGCCTGCAGAAAATGCTTTTGACACTTCTTCTGTTGCGCAGATTGCACCAATCGGCATTCCACCGCCAAGAGCTTTCGCCATAGAAACAATATCCGGTTTGATTCCATAATGCATATAACTCATAACCTTACCTGTTCTGCACCATCCCGTCTGAACCTCATCAATCAGAAGGAGCATTTCTTTCTCATCACAGAACTCTCTAAGTCCTTTCATGAACTCCATAGTTGCAGGATGAACTCCACCTTCTCCCTGTACCGGTTCAATCATAATAGCAATGGTATTCTCTGTGCATGCATCTTTAAATGCCTGCAAATCATTATATGGAGCATATGAAAAACCATATGTCATAGGTCCAAATCCCACTTGACATCCGTTCCCCGGCTGACCGGTTGCTGACATTGCTCCAAATGTTCTTCCATGGAACCCCATTTTTGCCGTGACGATATGATAACGGTTAGGGCCATATTTTTCGATGCCGTATTTTCTTGCCATCTTTATCATAGCCTCGTTCGCCTCAGTACCGGAATTCTGGTAAAAAATCTTGTCCATTCCGATTGTAGTACATATCTTCTCTGCAAGAAGAGCCTGTGGAATTGTATATGGATAGTTGAAAGTATGCATCAATGTTTTTGTCTGCTCAACCACTGCTTCTACTACTTTTTCGTTGCAGCTTCCAGCTGAATTAACTGCAATACCTGCATAAAAGTCTAAGTATTTCTGACCCTGTTCATCATATATGTACTGATTTTTAGCCGTCTCTGCAAGAAAATCAAATCTCTCATATGTCTCGATCATATACTTATTTACTTTATCCTTAATATCCTGTGCTGTTAAGCCTATATCTGCTAATTTCATGTCATACCTCCTGACCATGTGTACTTTCAAATTATAGTTCTTTGTTTATCATTTCCGGTGTAATGAACCCTTTGATAATCAAATACTGCTCGATTAATTCAACACAACTCTCAATTCCTACTTTTTCACTGTTAAGCGTCATATCATAGTTGACCGGATTAGTCCAATAATTACCATGTGTGTAATACTTGTAGTAATCCGCTCTGAATTTGTCTGTCTGCGTGATTGTCGCATTAGCAACTTCTTTCGTAACACCCATATGCTCTATTGTTCTCTGAACACAGAACGCTCTGGGAGCCTCAATATATATGCTTACCACATTCGGTCTGCCCTTTAACACATAGTCTGCACATTTACCAACAATTACACACGACTCCTGATCCGCTAAATTCTCAATAATCTGTCTCTGATACTCAAATAATTTGTCATCCGATAAAAATTTTTCATTTCTTGTAATATAACTTTTCGACCGTGGCAGTCCTTTCATAAAGTTGGAAAAACCTCCACTGCTTCTGATTTTTTCATTTACTTCTTGAAATAGCTTTTCATCCAGCCCACTCATCTGACTGGCCAATGTTAAAATTCTGTTTTCATAGCAATGTATTCCCAATTCTTTCGCTAATTTTGATGCTATCTCCTTACCACCAGTACCAAATCCTCTGGCAAATGTAACAACAAATTTTTCCATTTTTTTGTCACCTCATTCCACTCTAACCGGCAAGATATCTGCTTAAAAATTCTCTAGTACGAGGATTCTTTGGATTGCTAAACAATTCTGATGGTGGTGCATCCTCGGCCACATATCCTCTGTCCATAAATATTGTTCTCGTAGAAACATCTCTGGCAAATGCCATCTCATGTGTCACAATAATCATTGTAAGACCTGTGGTAGCCAGTTCTTTCATAACATTCAAGACTTCCCCCACCATCTCAGGGTCTAAAGCCGATGTCGGTTCATCAAATAGAAGGACTTCCGGGTTCATGCAAAGCGACCTTGCAATTGCTACTCTCTGTTTCTGACCACCTGATAACTGATCCGGTTTGGCATGAATATATGGTGCCATTCCAACCTCTTTCAAATGTTCTATGGCTCTGTCAAAAGCCTCTTCTTTGCTGATATGTAAAACTTTTCTTGTGCAGAGCATACAGTTCTGTAATACGGTCATATTACTAAAGAGATTAAATGACTGGAAAACCATCCCTACCTTTGAACGGTATTCATTAATTTCTCTCTGTATGTCTCTGATTTCCTTTCCGTGATACATAATCTTCCCGGATGTCTGTCTCTCAAGTTTGTTAATACATCTTAGCAATGTCGATTTTCCTGAGCCGGAAGAACCCACTATACAAATGATTTCTCCGGCACTAATGTCGATATCTATTTTCCGTAATACTTCATGGTTACCAAAGGATTTGCTTAAATCCTCTATAGAAATAATTTTTTCACTCATATATGCCTCCATTGTGAAGTCCTTATTTTTGAACTTTAGCGCTGATTCAGAGTTTCATCTACTGATTATCCATATATTCAACTGCTAACGCATAATCTTCCCTGCCTTTCATCTTCTTCTCAATCAAAATAAATATTCGATTAAAAACAAAGCACAAGACAAAATAGATGATTGCTATTACCAGATAGGATTCAAAGTATTTATAGTAGTTACCACCTACGGTTTTCGCCGCCATAAACAATTCCTGAACCGCAATAACATTCAGTACTGATGTCATCTTCAGATTTGTAAGAAACGTGTTTGCCATCTCAGGTATAATATTTTTAAAAGCCTGAGGAAGCACGATATACAGCATCGTCTTCATTGGAGACATTCCCATTGCCCACGCACCTTCACGCTGTCCCAAATCTATGGAGCCAATACCTGCACGAACTGTCTCCGCCATATAAGCACCTGTATTTAACACGGTTACAAGAATACCTGCTGTAACGGGGGTCAAATTATCAAAACCTGCCTGTCTGAGACCGAACCATATAATCATCGCCTGTACAATCATAGGTGTATCCCTAAATATTTCCACATAAACTGCTGAAATAATTTTTAGTAATTTGACCAGGCTCTTTTTCACAATGTTATCTCCCTTATTAATTTTTGTGTCCTGTATAATTCCAACTAAATACCCAACTACAAATCCTAATAAGGTTCCGGTTACAGCAATAAACAGCGTTGTCCATGTTCCTTCAAGAAACATATTTGTATATTTCTGCGCCAGAAATATCATCCACTCAAATGAATTTCCGGGAGTTTCAAATGATAAAAAAGCAAATCCCATTCTTCCACCTCAATTATAAATAAGTAAAACTGTAATGTGAGTTATTTATTCTGCAGCCGGCTGCTGTGAAAGTACAGTTTCCATAAGCTCATCCATTTTTTCTTTATCATTCCATCCAATTGAATCCATAGCTGCCTGAAGCTTATCACGAAGTGCTGTATCATCTTTTCTTGTAGCGATACAAACATTTACCATTTCATCATCACCTGTAAATGTGTCATTCTCATCAAGCTGTATAATCTTTAAATCATCATTTGTTAATAGCGCGGATTTTGCTGTTGGTAAATCTACGATACATACATCCGCAACTCCATTGGATACTGCCATGAAACACTCGGAAGTTGTCTCATAATTTGAACCTGTCTCTGCACCCTCGACCTGGTCAAGAAGAGGAATCCATCCTGTGCCAAGCTGTGTTGTTAATTTACAGCCTGTACCTGCAAGATCCGATAACTTTGTTACATTCTCATATTCTCCGCCCTTTTTCACTACTATGCAGTTGTCTCTGTAGTAATATGGTTCTGTAAATGAGTAAGACATCTCTCTTTCTGCTGTGCGTCCCATACCTGCAATAATGCAGTCATATTCGCCTGAATCCATTGAAATTCCGATGGAAGACCATTCAACTTTATGAATCTCAAGATCCATTCCCAGCTCATCAGCAAGCATCCTTGCCACTGCTACATCATAACCATACGCATAATAGTCTGAACCATATATTAACTCCGCCTTACTTCCATCCGGTGTAGTATCTGTATCCTGTGTCCAGTTGAATGGTGCATATGCACATTCCATACCAACTCTCAATACCTCTTTGCTTTCAGAATCTGTTGTTGATGACGAAGAAGAAGTGGAACCACATCCTGTTGCCATACACATCACCATTACTCCTGCCAAAGCTAATGAAATTAATTTACGCATTTTCATATTTACCTCCTTTTGATCCCTTCAGAGAGACCTTCACATTTTTTATTTGTAAATAGGAATCAAAAAAGGTGCCAGCCGAAACTCTCTGTTTCGTTAGCACCTTTGCTTGATACGCTGTATTCTAATTTCTTTTTTATGCTTTGGCAACGGTCGTAATGCACAAATATATTTTGCATATTGCACAATGGTTATGAAAACATCCATTTTTTCACCAGTATACAATTCACCAAATCAAGATATTCTGTATAGTCATCAAGTTCAATTTCTAATAACTCTTTTACCTTATTCAGCCTGTATTGTAGTGAATTTCTATGTATAAATAACTCTTCTGCCGTTTTAACCGTATTAAATCCATTCATATAGTATGCTACAATCGTGTCGCACAGAAATGTCCCATTCGCATTATCATACTCCTCCAGCTTTCTTAACTTATCATTGCAATATTCTAATATCTCAGCTTGGTTACCACTGTTAAACATATATTTATATATCCCCATAGCACCTGCACTGATCACTTTCTTATTCTTTGCATTTGGTAATATATCTTTTTTGGGAATAAAACTTTTTGCCTCCTGATAACTACGTGCAAAATCCTTTGGTTCTCTATATGTCTCCCCAAGAATACAGGTACTCTTTATCTTATCTTTGAACTGCTTGCTATTGTCGAGTTTTCTAAGCATTGCTTCTATCTCATGCTCAATCAGCTTATCTTCTCTTGCTTCGAAAAGCAAAACAAATTTGTTCAAAAACTTCATATACATAGGTTTCCCCTGCATACTCATCACTTCTGAATACAGACAATTTGCATAATACTCATATATGTGTTCATCCTGCTCAAGATTAATACCATAGGTTCTATCCACAACTATGATTCCTACTCTGTATGCCTTTGAAAGGTCAAATCCAAACTGCCTGGACAACTTATCTACATATTTCTCATTTATTTCATATCCGAATAAAAGATTATATAAAAAGTCGCCGGTTCTTTTATTCTGAACATCTGTCTCCAAAATAAGCGTTCCAATACTCTGCGCAATATCTACGAAAGATGCTCCTTCCCATCTCACATGAAATAGTGGCAAGTCCATCTCATTAGCACGTTCAATGACATCCTCCGGTACTTCTTCCTTATCCTCAGTAACGGAAATCGCAAGACCGGATATGCCAAGTTCATAAAGCTCCTCCATCGTCCTTCTTACTTCATCAAAATCAAATCTTACATAATCCACAACGATCATTGCAAAATTCCCCTGATTCATGTGTTCCTCATAAGGTCTTGTCTGAACCATATAACTCCATGACACTAACTTGTGAAGCCCCTTCTCCCCTCCAATCAGTTTTACTCCATCCAAATTAAGGTTAAGTACATCTAAACATGTAACCATATCTCTCCAGACCTTTCTCACTTTTCACTTCAGCCATAATTTATATTATTAATTTCTCCATTTCATCTAAAAGCTCTCCAAATAAATCCAATGCCTGTTGTATAGGCTTAGGACTGGTCATATCTACTCCTGCAAGCTTTAGCAAATCTATTGGATCTTTTGATCCACCGCCTGTCAGAAATTTCATGTAATCTTTTACACCTTCTTCACCATTTTCCATAATGTTCTTTGAAAGTGCAATAGCCGCCGACATTCCCGTCGCATACTGATATACATAGAACGGATTGTAAAAATGCGGAATTCTTGCCCATTCCATGGAAATTTCTTTATCAACCACCATATCTTTACCAAAATACTCTACATTCAGATTATAATAAATTTCACACAACTCCTCTGCTGTCAGAGTCTCCCCGTTTCCGGCCTTTTCATGTGTTATTTTTTCAAACTCAGCAAACATTGTCTGACGATACAGTGTTCCCTTAAACTGCTCCAGAAAATGATTTATCAGATATGCCTTCTCATTATTATCACTACAGTTCTCTAAAAGATAATGTATTAACAAAGATTCATTACATGTTGATGCCACTTCTGCAACAAATATGCGATATGCAGCATTAGTATATGTCTGATTAGCATCTGAATAATACGAATGTAATGCATGTCCCATTTCATGTGCCAAAGTAAACACATGATCAAGAGTGCCCTGATAGTTAAGCAATACATATGGATGCACGCCATATACACCCCATGAGTAGGCCCCTGTACGTTTGCCTTTATTCTCATATACATCAATCCATCTGTTATCAAAGCCTTCCTGTAATTTCGAAAGATATTCTTCTCCCATTGGAGCAAGTCCGGCTTTTACTATTTTTTTTGCTTCTTCAAATGGAATATATTTATTTACATTATCTACCATTGGAGCATATACGTCATACATATGGAGTTCATCAACTCCCAAAGCCTTCTTTCGCAATGAAACATATTTATGCATTAAATGAATGTTATCGTGAACTGTTGCTATAAGATTGTCGTACACACTTTCGGGGATATTGCTTCCACTAAGATACATTGCTCGTGCCGAAGAATAATTTCTTACGGATGCATAAAAATCTGCCTGAGACAAATTGGCATTATACATTGCTGCCAATGTATTCTTCATATTTCCATAAGTCTTATAAAGTGATAGAAAGGCTTCCTTCCTTACTTTTCGGTCTTTATTTTCCATGAACTTAACATAACGTCCATTACTAAGTTCAACTTCTTTCCCGTTTTCATCATGTATGGAATCAAACCTGACATCTGCATTATTATACATTGAGAATATATCCTGTGGCGCAGCAGATATTTTTTCACTTTGCGCCAGAATTTGCTCAATGGCAGGATCCAAAATATGTTCTTTTCGTCTTATCAAATCGTTAAGATATTTATTAAACTCCTGTATTCCGTTATTATGGGTCATATACTCACGCAGGGTATCTTCTTCTATGGATAATATTTCCGGCTCTGCAAATGCACATGCTTTCATTAGTTTTATCATCGCATTCTGAGCCTGTCCTGCATATTGCTGATATTTGCTTACAGATGTGTCTTCGTGCAATTTTTGATTAGCATATACATATAACCTTTCGCATATAAGACCCATCCTGGCATTATATTGCAAAAAGTCTACCAGATTATCTGATGATTCTCCCAATATACCTATATACTTTTTATATTCTGGAAGTCCCTTATCAAAATCGGCAAGCTCACTTTCCCAGTCTTCGTCTGTCTGATATATATCTTCTATTGCCCATTTATCTTTCGCTTCAATTTCATTACGATTTAATACTTTGCTGTCTGTCATAATACTCCTCCTCGTCTTATACTTCCCAATAAAATTTATCTTTTTACAATTTCAGAAATTTGTTTGAATTTAGGATGCTTGGAATCCTTTATAAGTTCAAATGCAAGCTGTTCAAATGTAATTAATTTTACACCTTCTGCTACTGCCCTTACAATTGCACCATCCTTTTCTTCTGATGTTCTGGAACCTACACAATCCTTAACAATTACAGGTGTATAACCGGATGCTTTTAAATCCATTGCTGTCTGTAGAACACACACATGAGATTCAACTCCACAAATAAATATTAGTTCTCTGTTAACATCCGCAAGCCAGTCATTAACTTCCGGCACAAGACATGCACTAAAAGATGTTTTTGCTACCGCCTGCTGAGGAACAATGTCTTTAATTTCTCTTACTGTTTCACCAAGTCCCTTTGGATACTGTTCAGTGAGAAGAATTGGAATATCAAGTAATTGCGCTGTTTCAAGCAGCTTACATGTTCTATCCAATATCTTTTGTTTTTCATCCATTGCAGGCAAAAGTTTTTCCTGCATATCAATTACAATAACTGCTGATTTTATTGGAAATGCTCTCATTTTACTCTCCTTATCTATTTGTATATTTTATACTAAGTTTACACTTTTTAAAATAAATATAATACCTGTTATAGTAAATGCCGATAGCATCGTTGTTGTTACTATCATGCTTGAAGTCAATACCTCGTCATTACCCATACTCTTTGCCATAATATAACAGCTTGGTGTCGTAGGCGAACCTAACATAATAACCGCAGCAATGAGATATGCATCTCTGAATCCCATAGCTATGGCAACAGGCAAAAATACTAACGGCTGTATTATAAGCTTTATACATGTTCCAATTATAGTCGGCCTTATCTTTGCTATTGCTTTCTTCCCCTCAAAGCCTGCCCCTATGGCCAGCAGGGCAAGTGGAGTTGCCATCTTGGCAAAGTTCCCAATAGTACTGTCTATCATAGTAGGAAAATCCACTCTAAAGATAGAAAGTATAGTTCCAATGATAATGGCATCTATTATCGGATTTGTAATTATCCCTTTTACTATAGTTCCGGCAGACTTTTTCTCTCCTCCATCTGCTTCAATCATAAGTATAATTACTGCCATAAAATTATATATTGGTACTGCACTAATAAGAATAAGTGGCATAACTCCTGAATCGCCATATAGATTGGTAACCATTGCTATACCTAAAACCGCAACGCTTCCACGATATGAACCCTGTGTAAAAGCACCTACTATAGACTTATCCTTTATAAACGCCCTTGCAAGTGCCCATATAACCAATATACATATAATTGTCGCGGCCATACAATACAAAATATATGAAATACTGAAATTTTCTCTTATATTGGTTGCCATCAAGTCCTGTATAAGCAATGCCGGCAGTAATATTTTAAAATTTATTTTATTGGCCGTAGTTACAAATCCGGGCTTTATCCAGCCTTTTTCTTTGAGAATATACCCTGCCAGAATAACAATAAAAACCGGCACAGTAGCATTCAGACTATAAATTAAATTATTTAACATTTGTTCCTCTATTTATAATTTTTTCTTTTAATTCTGTATCAAATACTTCCTTTCGGAGCATTTCAATTTCTTCTTTATATGGTGCGTATGCTTTCTTTTTGTCATTGGGATCAGGAATCCATGGAGTTTCTAATATCTTAGGAACGCTTTCAAATTCATCCAGATGAACTATCCTGTTGAGTGTTTCAAAACCTATATGGCCAAATCCTATATTTTCATGACGGTCCTTCGATGCTCCCAGGGGATTTTTGCTGTCATTTATATGGAATACAGCTATCTGGTCTTTACCTAATACTTTATCAAATCTGGTCATCACACCTGACAAATCATTTATTAAATCGTATCCACTGTCATTAACATGGCATGTATCAAAACATACCCTTAGTTTATCATTATACTTTACTCCATCATAAATACGTGCCAATTCCTCAAACGACTTTCCAACTTCGCTTCCTTTTCCTGACATAGTCTCCAATGCTACAAAAACCGGTGTGTCTGATGTCAGAACTTCATTTAATCCCTTAATAATCTGGTCAGTTCCCACTTTGGAACCCTCACCTACATGAGAACCCGGATGAAGAACCAGCACTTTGCTCCTCATTGCATTAGTTCGTTCAAGCTCTAATCCCAAAAATTCTATTGCAAGATTAAATGTCTCAGGTTTTATTGCATTAGCAAGATTAATTATATATGGAGCATGAACAATGATTTCATTTATATCATTATTTTCCATATATATCCATGCTTCATCAATATTTAACTCACTTATATCTTTTCTTCGGGTATTTTGTGGTGCACCCGTATATATCATAAAAGTATTGGCTCCATATGATACTGCCTCTTTTGCAGAATTAAGCATCATATCTTTGCCGCTCATTCCAACATGTGAACCTATTTTAAGCATATTTTTCCTCCTATTATACCATTAACGTACACAAAATATATTTTACTACATACTATTAACTATTACCAGCATCAAAAGAAACTAACTGTAATATTTTTGTTGGCACAGATTCATTTTGGCATTATAATTAATTTATGAAAATAATTATAATCAATAATCCCAACTCTAATTTAATAAATAGTTTACAAAGTATTATAGATTCATGCAATGAATATGACAAGATGGCACACCCTTCATATCTGGATCCGGAAATGCCTTTTTATCCTGAATTCAGAAATTACTATATTGCCTTTGAAGATGATATTCCGGTTGGTTTTATTTCTGTTTTTACAGCTGATGGATTTTGTGCTGATGCATACGCTTTTACACTGCCGCAATATCGACGCAGGGGGATTTTTAATACTTTATGGAACAACTTATGGAATGAAATAAAAGATTTTGATTATGAAAGCGTGAACTTTAATATTCTTCCTGATAACAGTATTGGGAAAGATATACTGTTGCAATATGGAGCATACCATAATCATACAGAATGTATTATGCGATTTGATAGTATGGGTAATATACTCGATAAAACTAAAGATATTAATTCTTCCCTGTCACTGACATGGGAAGAAAAAGATGGCATTATAACATATACTCTATGGAAAAAGTCCATACTATCCCACCGTTCCATAGGTTCATGCAGAATATATACCGAAAGTAACTGCGCAACAGTATTTGATTTTAATATTGCCAAAGCTATGCGATATAAAGGATATGGTTCTTCATTTATAAATATGGTTACACATGAGCTTTGCAAACGGGAATACAATCATATAATCCTGCATGTCAGCAGTTCTAACACATCTGCATATAACATGTACCTTCATAACGGTTTCTCCATATCCTCCAGACTTGATGTGTGGAGTATTGATAATATACAAAAAACCTTTAAGTAAATATATCTGTCCTTCGTATTTTTACTTAATAAGTGATGCATCCTTAAATGGCCAGTATACAAATACTGCCTTGCCAAGGATTTCGTCTTTTTTTACATATGTATTTATCCAATAACGTGAATCCCATGAATCATTTCTATTGTCACCCATAACAAAATAGCATCCATCGGGAACTGTAAATTCCATATATTCTTCTTCTTTCATTTCTTCTTTGATATATGAATCATCCAGTTGTCCTACACCTTCTACAAATACATGTCCGTCTGATATAATGACTGTTTCTCCCGGAAGCCCTATTACTCTTTTTACATATGTTTCTGTCTCATTATCAGGATATTTAAATATAATTACATCATATCTTTCAACATCATCAAAAACATATGCCAGTCTGTTTCCTATCATCCTGTCCTTAGTCATAATTGTATTTTCCATTGAACCTGATGGAACATTAGCATTAATAATCAAAAAATTATTAATAACATATGCCAGCACCAGTGCGCATACAATAACTTTTATCCAGCTGAATATTTCCTTTTTTATATCAAATTCGTTTTCTTCTTTCATAGCTCTCCCTTGTATGTACTTAAAATACACATATAATATATTTCGCTAATTCACATTTTATCACACTGGCAAATTGATTTAAATACTTTTATTTTAAAACACAAAAGTTTCACATTTAAAACTGTTTTAATTATATTAGCACAAAATAAAACTATCCGGGCAGGCGGATAGTTTTATTTGTGATTATAGTAACATATTTATTTTATTTATAAATTTGTATATCCCATCAGACTCATATCAACTTCACGTGCGCAGTCACGGCCTTCCCTGATTGCCCACACAACTAACGACTGGCCTCTATGCATATCTCCTGCCGTAAATACATTTTTTACATTAGTTGCATATTTTCCGTCCTCTGTTTCTACGTTGGTACGATTATTAACATTGACACCAAATGCTTTTGTAACATAGTCCTGACTTCCCAAAAAGCCTGCTGCTATAAGTACCATATCTGCCGGTATCTCATATTCGCTTCCTGCAACTTCTTCCATAGTCATACGACCTGTATTTGCATCCTTTTTAGATTCAAGTTTTACCAATTTAACCTTTTTAAGATTTCCTTTTTTATCTGCAATAAATTCTTTAACAGTTGTCTGGTATATTCTAGGGTCATTTCCAAATACCGCTATGGCCTCTTCCTGGCCGTAATCAGTCTTCAGGACTCTAGGCCACATAGGCCATGGATTATTTTCCAACCTGGTTTCAGGAAGTTTTGGCATCATCTCTATCTGTGTTACACTTTTAGCACCATGTCGTATACTTGTTCCTACACAGTCATTTCCTGTATCACCGCCGCCAATAATAACAACATGCTTATCCCGGGCTGAGATGAATGTCCCCCGTTTTAACCCTTCATCAAGAAGGCTCTTTGTTGTTGACTTCAAAAAATCTACTGCAAAATAAATACCATTTGCTTCGCGTCCCTTTACCTTAATATCTCTTGGATTTGAAGCACCACAGGCAAGTACTACCCTGTCATATTCATTCATTATATCTTTTGCATCAATATTATTTCCAACATCAGCATTAGTAATGAAAGTTACTCCTTCTTCTTTCATAACATTAACCTTTCGGTCAATAATATGTTTTTCAAGCTTCATATTAGGAATGCCATACATAAGCAGCCCGCCAATCCTGTCAGAACGTTCATATACAGTAACCTGATGTCCACGTCTGTTTAGCTGGTCTGCTACTGCAAGCCCTGCCGGGCCTGAGCCGATAACTGCTATCTTTTTACCTGTTCTCACTGTTGGTGGCTTTGCTGCTGCATATCCCTTTGCATATGCATTTTCAATTATTCCATTTTCATTTGCTCTTACTGATACCGGGTCCCCATTTAATCCACATGTACATGCCGCCTCGCAAAGTGCCGGACATACTCTTGATGTGAATTCAGGGAAATTATTTGTCTTATGAAGACGGGTATATGCCTGTTCCCAGTTATCTGTATATATTAAATCATTCCATTCCGGTATAAGATTATTCAAAGGACAACCCGATGCCATTCCTCCTATCATCATTCCGGATTGACAAAACGGAACTCCACATTCCATGCACCTTGCACCTTGCAGCTGCTGCTTTTCTTTAGAAAGCGGTGTATGGAATTCATTGTAATTTTTAATTCTCTCTTTTGGTGAAACTGCTTTTGCATCTTCACGCTCATATTCTAAAAATCCTGTTGGTTTTCCCATGTCACACCTCCTATCTCGTTACTGCATAAAACGCTTCAATTTGTGCCTGTTCACTACTCAAGCCTTTTTCTTCCATTTTGGCTATTTCGGTAAGTATTTTCTGATAATCATGAGGAATAATCTTTTTGAACTTAGGAACATATTCATTAAAGTTATTTAATATCTCTTTTCCTTTTTCTGAATTTGTTTCCTTAACATGTTCTTCTATCATACCTTTAAGTTCCATAATATCATACTTGTTTGTAAGCACTTCTGATGAAACCAGTTCTTTATTTATTCTTGTGTATAAATCTCTGTTCTCATCCAGAACATAGGCAACACCACCGCTCATTCCTGCTGCAAAGTTCTTGCCGGTAGTTCCAAGTACGACTACCATGCCTCCAGTCATATATTCACAGCCATGGTCTCCTACACCTTCAACAACTGCTGTTGCTCCCGAATTACGTACACAAAAACGTTCTCCTGCAACACCATTGATATATGCCTTGCCACTGGTTGCTCCATAAAGCGCAACATTACCTATAATAATGTTTTCATCTTGTTTAAATGTTGATTTTGCAGGAGGTACTACTACAAGTTTACCACCCGAGAGTCCTTTTCCAAAGTAGTCATTACTGTCTCCTGTAAGTTTAAGAGTAAGTCCGTTTGGAATAAATGCTCCAAAGCTCTGTCCTCCGGCTCCATTACATTTGACAACATAGGTATCTTCTGCAAGTGTA
>JBJEMK010000051.1:0-17477 GCA_051879635.1 Eubacterium sp. | reverse complement strand
CAAATTCAGGATATAAATTAGCAACAATATATGTAGATGGAACAGCTATTGAAGGAACAACATTTACAATGCCTGAAGCCGCTGTAACAGTAACAGCAACATTTGTCCCAATTAATTATAATGTAACAGTTGGAACAGTTAACAACGGAAGTGTATCAGTAGACAGGGAAACAGCAACAGTTGAAGATACAGTAACAGTAACAGCAACACCTGATACAGGTTATGAACTTAATACAGTATATGTAAATGGAACAGCTATTGAAGGAACAACATTTACAGTACCTGCAGCAGATGCAGAAGTAACAGCAACATTTACAGCAATTGATTATACTGTAACAGTAGGTGCATCTACAAATGGTACAATATCTGTAGACAAGTCAGTTGCAAATATTGGAGATACAATAACAGTAACAGCAACACCTGATACAGGTTATAAACTTGATAAAGTATATGTAGATGGAACAGCTATTGAAGGAACAACATTTACAATGCCTGCTGCTGCTGTTGAAGTAACAGCGACATTTGAAAAGGAAGTTTATAATCTTTTCGTAAATAATTCAAGCACATATTCAGTGGCAGGTGCTACAGTTTCTATTAAAGTTAATGGTACACAGGCTACAACAGCATCATATGGAGATACAGTAGCAGTTTCAATCACACCGGATACAAATTACGAGATTTCAACTTTTACTGCTAAGTCAATGAAGGCAGGAAGTACAAATCTTTCAACAACTAAATCTACAAGTGGCAAAACTGTTACATACACATTTACAATGCCTGCATATCAAACTAATGTTTCTGTTGCAATGAAGTCATATAATGAGTTTACTTTCTATTATTATTACACAGGAACAGCTAGTCCTATTACAATAGGTTTCGCTGAACAACATACAGAGCTTGGTTCATATTATGCAACATATTGGGGTAAATATTGTTACAAAATGACATCTGCCGGTGATGGATGGTGGAAAATAACCATTAGAGAAGACTGGGGAGAGTTTGTAGTTGTAGTTAACCCTCAAAATGAGAGTGAAACAAATTGTTATGATAAAGATACGGGTACTGGAGATCTTACAGGAACAAACTGGAAAGTAACAGTAAGTTCTACAAGTGCATTATTTAAGTCAATTGCATCATTAGGCAGTGGCTCATCGCATGTTGTTTGGTTCTATAAAGGACGTGTATTTTCAACAAAAGCAGCAGCATTGGCTGCAGGTAATACAACAGAAGGATGGACATACTATATAGCAGGTGGTTCAACTGACTGGCAGAATGTTGACAAAGGTATTTTCTCAAATTATTGGTCAACAAACTATAAATATGATACATCAACAAAATCATATGTAAGTACCGGAGAAGCATGGAAAGACGTGCTTACAAAGAGCAGTACAGGAGTTTACTATGTAAATCTTGGAAAAGCAACAAAGGGCCAAGCTTATGAATTCAATATTTATTCAGAAAAGCTTTGGGACAACAAGGTATTCCCAAGCAATGCTAAGTTTGTTGCAGTTGCATCAGGATATGTAAAAATAATTGTAAATGTTGCATCAAAGACATATTCAGTTAAATACTATTCAGATTCAGCATGCACAAAACAGATTCAGATTGCAGCAACTACACTTAGGGCTAAAGCATTAAGTGTTAAAACAACATCTAATCTTGGTAAGGTTAAACTTTCAT
This sequence comes from Eubacterium sp., assembly GCA_051879635.1. GTDB lineage: Bacteria > Bacillota > Clostridia > Lachnospirales > Lachnospiraceae > JBJEMK01. Next base: position 15,797 of record JBJEMK010000051.1, on the reverse strand, counting down.
GGTCAGCAAGAACAGGAGCGACTAAATATTATGTATACATGTATTCCAGCAAGACTAAGAAGTGGACAAGAATAAAAACTACTGAGAGTACATCATATACATATAAGAAACTTGTTGCCGGCAGAACTTACAAGTTTAAAGTTGTAGCTGCTGATGCACAATCAAGACTTGCAAATAGCAATGACAGTAATATATTAACTGTTAAAACAGCCAAGAATATTGTTAAGTCAAAGGCAGTAGCAAAGAGATATAACTCAGGAAAAGTTTCTATTACTTGGAGAAGAGTTACAGGAGCTTCAGGTTATATCGTTTATAAGTACAATTCTTCTAAAAAGAAATGGACAAAAGTAAAAGTAATAGCTAATAAGACAAGCGCTAAGAAGTTTACATATGTAAACAAGAAAGCTTCATCTCAAAAGACATATAAATATAAAGTTGTTACTTATAGGAATGTTAAGATTAATGGTAAGAAAGTAAAAGTTTTATCCAAGAAAGGAAAGACATTTACATTTAAGAAAAAATAATCAAATATGATTAAAATAAAGGGCAGGTCATTTGACCTGCTCTTTAAAATTTTCCGACTATTTTTGGACCTTATTTGATTGACACGTGTATGTTCATTATGATAAACTAAATTTCAAAGGGCAACCTTGATTATTTCTACATGAGAAAGGAGACTACAATGGATAAATTTATTGTAAATATTATCCACCGTCCTGAAATGGTGCCTGAATATTCAGAAAAGGTTACAGGACATGGCAAAGAAGAAGATATTGGAAGGGAAGCGTTGCTTACAGAGTCACTTGATATTTTTAAGACTCAGCAGTCAATTGCTCATAAGAACGGATTAAAAACAACAATTCAGATGACATATGCAAGTTTGTTTAACGAGGAAGCAGTAGAATTAGCAAAGGCTCATCATGAAGAATTTGGTGATGAAATTGCATTGTCATTATTAGGTCTGCCTTGTGAAGAATTCCGTGAAAAATATAAAACTAAAGATTTCTGTATCTGGATGTTTTCTATGGAAGATAAGAAATCAATTATTGATGATGTATTTGGCAAGTTTTATGATATATTTGGATTTTATCCTGAATCAACAGGTTCATATTATATGGATGCTGACTTAACTAATTACATAAAGGAAAAATATCCTACAGTTAAATGTGCTGTTGCAACATGTTGGGAAGAAGGACCAAAGGCATATCATACATGTAATAATTCATGGTATACATTGTTTGATGGCGGCCCATGGAATCCATGGATACCTTCTAAGCAGAATACACATGCGCCTGCAGCAAATGAAGCAGAAGATAGTGGTATTGTAGCTATTCCTCATCTTTCAAGGGATCTTATAGCTTGTTATGATGGTAATGGTTCTAACTTCGGAACTCATCCACAGAATGTTCTTCGTGGAATGATTTATGATAGCGAAACATGGGAATATCCATATCTTTATAATTTAATTGATCAGTATCGTTCACTTGAGAAATATAATAACGGATATGCATACAATATGATGTTTGTCGGACCGGGCTGGATGAATAAAATGGGACGCTGGGAAGCTCCATATGAATTGCTTCTTAAGAGTTATGAAGATGGCTGTGCGTATTATGGCAAACTCAAAAAAGAAGGAAAGTTAGTAGATATGACAATGGCAGAATTTGCTGACTTTTATAGAGAAAAGAAAACATATACAGAGCCTGAATGTGCTTTGTGGAGAGATATTCTTTATGGATCTGACAAGCAGTTATTCTGGTATTGCGATCCGTTTATGAGAGCATGTGTAAATATGGAACAGGGTGGTGCGATTGTAGATCTTCGTCCATATGCAGCTAAGCTTTATTGGCCGGTTGGTATTGGAACTCCTCATGTACAGGATGCATCTTATCCATTCCTTATTCAGGAAAAATATCGTGCAGGATACTTTACTCATTATGCAGGTGAAGGTACAATCAGAAGTGCTAAGCTTACTCATAATGGTGAAGAAGTTGATCTTGCACTCTGCCGTACAACAGCTAAGTTTTCACAGGAAGGAAATGCAAGAATTCTTACATTAAATCCTGTTGATATTGAATTTTATGATTTAACAGTTAAACTTCAGACTAAAGTTATCTTTGAAGAGGGAAGCAGTGCAATCAAGATTCAAAGAGAAGTGCTTGAAATGAGCGATCCATCAGCCGAAGTTGAACTTAATGAATATATCGTAGCTTGCTATGGTACAACTGAATATCCGGAAGATATGTCAGGAATCAAGCTTACATGTAAATCAGATTCTGAAACGAAATCAATTAATTACGAATATAAGTGCCGTGAAGAATATGTTGCAAATTCAACAATGACAGAAGCAGTAATTGATGCAATTGATACAAAAGTTTCATTGTATACAGATTCAGGTGAAACAACAGGTTACGTAAAAGAGGGTTATGCATTTTCTCCTATGTTTACACTTGGTCTCAAGAAGAAATTATCTGATAAGGAGGTATTTACATCATGGCTCAAGTTGGAAAAGGCAAATTAAATTATCGCTGTCCATCATGTTTTATGAGGGACTTAGACATTGATATGTTTTACGATAAGGATAAGGACGAATATTATTGTATTCGTTGTCAGTATAGAGGAACAGAGGAAGACGTATTAGCTAAGAATGAAATGGCAAGATTTCGTTATAAGGCAATGAATAAACGTTTTACAAGTTTTGATTTTGACTAGTAGTAATTAATACAAAAATCCTCGCGGAAAATAACCGCGGGGATTTTTGTGAAACTAAAAAGAGGAGAAAATTATGGGCAAATTTATTAAAGGCATGGATGTTTCTACACTTAAAGAATTAGAAGCATGCGGAGCCAGATATTATGATGATGGTGTTGAAGGAGAATTACTCGACATTCTTAAAAATAATGATGTAAATTATATAAGACTCAGATTATGGAATGACCCTTATAGTGAAAGCGGTGAACCATATGGTGCCGGAACTAATGACCTTCCTACTACTATAGAACTTGCTAAGCGTGTTCTTGCTAAGGAAATGGGATTTTTACTTGATTTTCATTACAGTGATTTTTGGACTGATCCGGGCAAACAGACAATGCCTAAAGCATGGGTAGGATTAAATGAGGATGAACTGGCAAAAGCGTTATATGATTTTACTTATGATGTTTTAAGTAAATTAAAAGATGCAGGTGCATTTCCAACAATGATTCAGGTTGGAAACGAAATGACTAATGGTTTACTGTGGCCTGTTGCACAACATCCTAACTATGATGCAATAATTAAAATTGTTAATTCGGGTATCGATGCTGTACGTGCAATTGATAAAGAAGTTCCTATAATGCTTCATTTAGACTGTGGCGGCAATAATGAACGTTGTGTAGAATGGTTTGACGCATGGACTACAAAGGGTGGAAAGGATTTTCAGATAATAGGACTTTCGTATTATCCATTCTGGCAGGGAGGCGTTGACAGACTTGATTTTAATATGAATGATCTTGCAAAGAGATATGGCAAGGAGATAAATGTTGTTGAGCTGGGAATGGGCTTTACGGTTGAAGATTATGCTGAACGTGAGAAACTTGCACCAAATGAAAGAAAAGGTATGGCAGCGACAGCAGAACGTGCAAAAGTTGTTGAATATCCAATGACAAAGGAAGGCCAGACTGACTTTATCAGGGATGTCCTTAATTCCATAAAAGGCGTATATGGAGGATTGGGACAGGGATTTTTCTATTGGGAGCCTGCATGGATACCGGTGCCTGGTTCAGGATGGGCAACTCCGGCATCACTTGAATATATCAAGGATAAGGGACCATGTGGCAACGAATGGGCTAATCAGGCGTTGTTTGATTATGATGGAAATGTATTGCCAAGTCTAAAGTTAATAAGAGATTTTAAATAAATATTTATTTAGCAGGAGGAATAATGATGCAGACGAAGTTAAAGGAAGCATTTATTGAAAAGTTTGGCAGCGAAGGTGATATCCGTACATATTTTGCGCCGGGAAGAGTTAATTTAATTGGTGAACACACTGATTATAATGGTGGGCATGTTTTTCCGTGTGCATTAACAATTGGTACATATGCAGTTGCCAGAAAAAATAATGATGATGTTCTTAGATTCTACTCATTAAATTTTGAAGAATTGGGTGTTATAACATCATCAGTAATTAATTTAAAAAATATAAAGGAAGATAATTGGACTAATTATCCAAAGGGCGTTATCTGGGCGTTGCAACAGGAAGGCTTCAAGATTGAGCAGGGTATGGATATAGCTATATGTGGAACGATTCCAAATGGCTCCGGTTTATCATCATCTGCCTCATTAGAAGTACTTACATGTTTTGTTATGCAGGATTTGTTTGGAATTGATATTGATATGATAAAAAATGCACTTATTGGACAAGTAGCGGAAAATAAGTTTATCGGAGTTAACTGTGGCATTATGGATCAGTTTGCTATTGCAATGGGTAAAAAGAATAGTGCTATTTTTCTTGACACCTCAGATTTGTCATATACATATGCACCAATTGAATTAGGTGATGCCAAAATAGTTATACTTAATACAAACAAGAAGCGTGGACTTGGAGATTCTAAATATAATGAAAGAAGAGCAGAATGTGAAAAAGCTTTAGAAGAACTCCAGAAAGTAATTGACATAAAAACGTTAGGAGATCTTACAGAAGAACAGTTTGAACAATATAAAGGCGCCATAAAAGATGACAACAGGGTAAAGAGGGCAAAGCATGCAGTATATGAAAACCAGAGAACAATCAAGGCTGTTAAAGCACTTGAAGACAATAATCTGGACTTATTCGGACAACTTATGATTGCATCACATAACTCTCTTAGAGATGATTATGAGGTTACAGGTATAGAATTAGATACAATTGTGGCTGAAGCGCTTAAACAGGAAGGAGTTATAGGTGCCAGAATGACAGGCGCAGGATTTGGCGGATGTGGAGTTTCCATTGTAAAAGGCGACTATGTAGATAAGTTTATAGAAAATGTAGGAAAGGCCTATGAAGAAAAGATTGGATACAAAGCAGACTTTTATGTAGTAGAAGTTGGTAATGGCCCAAGCAGACTTGATTAAATATAAGAGGTAGAAAAATGATTTATACAGAAATTGCAAAACTTGTAAAATACGGGATAGATACCGGAATTATTTCAGAATACGATAAAATCTATACTATAAATTCTCTTATTGATTTATTCGGATTAGATGATTATGTGGAACCTGAGGGAGAGTTAGGTGATATATGCCTTGAAGAAATACTTAAAAACATGCTTGATTATGCCTGTGAGAAGGGTATTTGTGAAGATAGTATAGGCTATAGGGATTTATTTGATACAAAAATAATGTCAAAACTCACTCCAAGACCATCTGAAGTAATTCAGAAGTTTTATGATTTATATGATAACCAGTCTCCATTGGCTGCTACGGATTATTATTATAAGCTGAGCCGTGATACAGATTATATACGAAGATATCGTATTGCAAAAGATATGCAGTGGAAGGCTGATACAGAGTATGGTGAACTCGATATTACAATAAATCTTTCAAAACCTGAAAAGGATCCTAAAGCAATAGCAGCAGCTAAAAATGCAAAACAGAACAGTTATCCAAAGTGCCAGCTCTGTATGGAAAATGAAGGATATGCAGGACGTCTGGATCATCCGGCGAGAAATAATCATAGAATAATACCTATTAAAATTGATGGAACACGTTGGGGATTTCAGTACTCACCATATGTATATTACAATGAACATTGTATTGTATTTAATAGTCAGCATACTCCAATGAAGATAGATAAGTCAGCCTTTAAGAAATTATTTGATTTTGTACAGTTATTTCCACATTATTTTGTGGGCTCTAATGCGGATTTGCCAATTGTTGGCGGCTCTATTTTATCACACGAACATTTTCAGGGTGGTAATTATACATTTGCGATGGCTAAGGCCCCTATAGAGGAAAAGTATACTATCAAAGGATATGAAGATGTTGAAACAGGACGTGTAAAATGGCCTATGTCTGTAATAAGAATCCGTTCTAAAGAGCCTCAAAGGCTTATTGAACTTGGTGACCATATACTTACAAACTGGAGAAAATACACTGATGAGGACGCATTTATTTTTGCAGAGACAGATGGAGAACCACACAATACAATTACACCTATAGCAAGAAAGAATGGCGATATGTATGAATTGGATTTAGTTCTTAGAAATAACATTACTACTGAAGAACATCCATTAGGTGTATATCATCCACATGCTGAACTTCATCATATTAAAAAAGAGAATATAGGGCTTATTGAAGTTATGGGGCTTGCGGTTCTTCCTGCAAGATTAAAAGGAGAAATGGAAGAATTGGCAAACTACATAGTAGAAGGCAAGGATATTTCTGCAAATGAAGTGCTTGCAAAACATAATGCATGGGTTAATGAATTTAAGCCTAAATATAATCATATAGATGCTGATAATGTAAATGAAATTCTTCAAAAAGAAATCGGCATAGTATTTGCAAAAGTACTGGAGCATGCAGGTGTTTATAAAAGAACTGAAGAAGGAAAGAAGGCATTTGCAAGATTTATCAACAGTCTGTAAGGGAGCGTTTTATGTCATAGGGAAGTTCAAAGAAATTTCCTATGATATTAAAAAGACATATATATAACAAAATGGATTGTTATATATATGTCTTTTAATTTTTAACAGTTAATCATTGCTTACTGTTTCTATATAAGTTATAACTCCGTCAATATTTTTGATTCCTGATGTTGTTTCAATGGTTCCGTCTTCAAGAATAAATACAGCTTCGGTATTAATCATAAATTCTATAAGTTCTTTACCTTTTTCAAGCCCGAGAGCCAGACATGTAGTGCTAAGTGCATCTGCATCACATGAACTGTCAGTCATAACAGTAACCGAATATATTCCATTATCACAAGGATATCCGGTAGAAGTATCTAATATATGATGATATAAAACCTCTTTCTTATAAAAATATCTTTCATATACGCCGCTTGTAACTACAGCTTTATTGTTAACAGAAACAGTAGCAGCGGTTTCATTTGTTTTTGCAAAAGGCTTTTGAATGCCTATTGTAAACCCGGCTGAATTTGGTTTGCATCCTATTGTAAGTATATTTCCTCCAAAATTAATAATTGCAGATGTTACTCCTTCCGATACAAGATATTCTTTTACTTTGTCAGCGGCATAGCCTTTTGCAATGCCACCAAGGTCAATTGCAGCGTCAGGATTTGTTAATTGTACAGTTCCATTATTATTTTCATCACAGACAACATTTATATTATTATAATCTACAAGATTAAGTTTTTGTTCTATATCGGAGGCATCAGGTACTTTGCCTGAATTGCTGCCAAAATTCCACAGGGAACTTAAAGGCCCAATAGTTATATCAAATGCACCATCAGAATATTCAGAAAAAAACAAAGATTTGTTAATAACTATTATAGTATCAGAATTAACCTCAACAGCTTCACCTTTTGAATGATTAATTTTGTAGATATCACTGCCCTTAATGGTAGTACTAAACATGTTCTCGTATTTTTCACATAAATCATAACAATTATTAATAAGTTCATTGTTACTAAGGGAAGAATCAGAAGAATATATTTCCAAAGATACTACTGTATCAAAATAAGTTTTTGAAAAAGGAGTTTGTGATATAAATGATTTTATACTTCCGACACCAAACTTAATCCCATACACTATAGCAATAATAATAAAGATTCCTATACATACAGCACCAATTTTGGAAATTATACTGTTAAAATTAAATTTTTTCATATATCACCTCGAAATTATATTAACAAGTACAATACTACCACAAATTTAAATAGGCAACAATACAACAATGTAAAAATAAATTGCATATTAGATAACTATATGATATTATGTAGGAGAACATAAGTTCTGTAAAAGAGGCCTTTATGAAAAAATATGACATTATTTTTATAAGTATATTATTATCAGCATCAGTTATAGGCTATATTCTAATATCATGCTTTTATGGCAACAAAGGTGCTTTTATTCAGGTAGTTGAAGATGGAGAGGTTACAGCGTGTTATTCTTTGCTAGAAGATAATAAATATGTTATTGGAACGGATTCGGAGTATAATGTTTTAATTATTAATAACGGCAAAGCTATGGTAACTGATGCAACATGTCCTGATAAGATTTGTGTACATGAAAAATCTATAAGTAAGAATGGAGAATCGATAATATGCTTACCACATAAATTAGTAATCAGAGTTATTTCATCAGAAGAATCTGATACGGATGCGGTTGCATATTAATTAAAAGAATGACTAAGAAACTGACAATTTCATCAATGCTTGCAGCATTTGCAATAATATTAAGCTATATTGAAAGTATTATTCCATTTAGTATTGGGATTCCCGGCGTGAAACTGGGTCTTGCTAATCTTGTAATAGTTATTGTTATATATAATATTGGCGCCCGAGAGGCTGCTGCTATTAATTTTGTGCGTATTATAATAACAGGAGCAATGTTTGGCAATTTGTTTTCAATTGTATATTCACTTGCAGGAGCAGTATGCTCATTAGCAGTTATGTTACTGCTTAAGAAGGTACGTTTTTTCAGTATTGTATCTGTGAGTGTTGCCGGCGGTGTAAGCCACAATATAGGACAGCTTATAGCTGCAATTTTTATCGTTAATACATATTCTATAATATATTATATACCACTGCTTATGATTTCAGGCATTATAACCGGTGGTGTAATTGGGATTCTTGCAGATATAATAGGGAGGAGAACATATGATATCTTACATAAAAGGTGAACTTGTTGATGTTATGGAAGATAAGGTTATAGTAGAGAATAATAATACAGGGTACAATATTTTTGTTCCCATGTCATTGATATCAGGTCTTCCATCATTAGGAAGTGAAGTAAAGATTTATACATATTTATATGTGCGCGAAGATGCCATTAATTTGTATGGTTTTCTTACAAAAGATGATTTAGCAGTATTTAAGCTTTTGCTGGGGGTTAATGGAATTGGCCCTAAGGGTGCACTGGGAATTTTATCTACCATAACTCCGGACGACCTTAGATTTGCTGTTTTGGCAGGTGATTCTAAGACAATATCAAAAGCACCTGGTATTGGCTCAAAAACGGCCCAAAAACTTATAATAGAATTAAAGGATAAACTTAAAATAGAAGATACTTTTGAGAAAAATAAAAATTACGATAATGTTAGAATGACAGACGATGCGCGAAATGAGGCTGTTCAGGCCTTGGTTGCATTAGGATATTCTGCTACCGATGCAATGAAGTCAGTTAAAAATATTACCGTATCAGATAATGATAATGTAGAAAGCATACTAAAGCAGGCACTTAAAAATATTTTTTAGGAGACCATATTATGGAAAAACGTATCATAACTACCACACAGGTTGATGAAGATATTGCAATTGAAAATAACTTAAGACCGAAAAAGCTGGAAGATTATATTGGACAGGAAAAAGCAAAACAGAATCTAAAGGTTTTTATTCAGGCAGCCATGACAAGGAATGAAGCGCTTGATCATGTACTTTTATATGGCCCTCCGGGATTAGGAAAGACCACACTGGCAGGGATTATTGCCAATGAGATGGGAGTAAATATCAAGATTACATCAGGACCGGCAATTGAAAAACCCGGAGAGATGGCCGCTATTTTAAATAATTTATCTGAGGGAGATGTACTTTTTGTAGATGAGATTCATCGCCTGAACCGTCAGGTTGAGGAAGTACTTTATCCTGCGATGGAAGACTATGCAATTGATATAATGATTGGCAAAGGTGCAACAGCCAGATCTATAAGACTTGATCTTCCACATTTTACATTGGTAGGGGCAACCACACGTGCAGGTCTGCTGACGGCACCATTAAGAGATAGATTTGGAGTTATACACAGATTAGAGTTTTACACAGAAGAAGAATTAGAAAGTATTATATTGCACTCAGCAGTTGTTTTAGGAGTTGATATTGATAAAGAGGGAGCCATGGAACTGGCCAGACGTTCCAGAGGAACGCCAAGACTTGCCAACAGACTTTTAAAAAGAGTAAGGGATTTTGCTCAGGTAAAGTATGAGGGCAGAATAACACATGAGGTTGCTTCTTATGCATTGGATTTGCTTGAAGTTGATAAAAATGGTTTGGATAAAGGCGATAGAGCAATTCTTGACTGTATAATCAATAATTTTATGGGTGGGCCTGTTGGGCTTGATACTCTTGCAGCGGCATTGGGAGAGGATACAGGGACATTAGAGGATGTATATGAACCATATCTATTAAAAAATGGATTTATTAATAGAACACCAAGAGGAAGAATTGCAACACCTAAAGCATATATGCATTTGGGCCTTGTGTATGATGAAAACAATCATTTAATTAATTGATTAAAGTATTGTTTTTATTCCAAAATATGATAAAATGTATTTAGTTTATGGGCATTTTACAACCGACTTACATATGCAAGGAGAAAAAATATGTCAGCAAGAAATGTGATTGATGTAATTATTGATGGAAAAATTTATACGTTGAGTGGATTTGAAAGTGAATCTTATCTTCAAAAAGTAGCCAGTTATATTAATGCTAAGATTATTGATTTTAAAAAAGATGATGGTTACAGAAGGCAGACACTGGATGTTCAGAAGACACTGCTTGAGATAAATATTGCAGATGACTATTTTAAAGCTAAAAAGCAGGCTGATATGTTGGAAGCAGATTTGGAAGAAAAAGATAAGCAATTATATGACTTAAAACATGAACTTATTAATGCTAATGTTAAGGTTGATGCACTTATTAAGGAAAATGAAGAGATAAAGCAGCAAATAATTGAGTATCAGAAAGATATTGTTAGATATCAAACTGAACTAAAGGATAAATAGCAGCTAAGCGGTCGGGATGATTCTTGACCGCTTTAATAATAATTAGGAAAGTCAGATAGATGTATATGAAAAGTAAAAGTATTAAAGAATTAGAAGTGCTGTCTCCCGCCGGTTCGTATGATGCAATGCGGGCAGCCATAAATGCAGGGGCAGATGCAGTATATATTGGTGGAGAATTATTTGGCGCAAGGGCATTTGCAGAAAATTTTAATACAGAACAGATAAAAGAAACACTTGATTTTGCACACATACGTAATAAAAAAATATATCTTACAGTAAATACTTTGTTGAAAAATAAAGAAATATATGAAGAATTATATGATTATATTTACCCATTGTATGAATACGGACTTGATGCTGTTATTGTTCAGGACTATGGGGTAATGAAATTTATGCTGGATAATTTTCCGGACATGTCAGTTCATGCAAGCACGCAAATGGCAGTTATGGGCATTAATACAGCATTGGAATTAGAAAAAGCTGGTGTTAAGAGAATTGTCCTGCCAAGAGAAATGACTTTGAAACAAATAAAAGAGTTCAGAGACAATACAAACCTTGAGATAGAAACATTTGTTCATGGTGCGCTATGTTATTGTTATTCCGGACAATGTCTTTTCAGCAGTTTTATCGGTGGAAGAAGTGGAAACCGTGGGAGGTGTGCTCAGCCATGCAGACAGGCATATGATGTTATTCTTAATAAAAAATGTATTAATAATTATAATGAGAAGTATGTTATAAGTCCTAAGGATATATGTACTTTAGATATTCTTCCGGAAATTATTGAGGCAGGTACTATGTCTCTTAAAATTGAAGGAAGAATGAAAAAACCTGAATATACAGCATTAGTTACCGAAAAGTACAGAAAATATGCTGATATGTATATGGAATACGGAAAAGATAAATATAAAGTTGATGCATATGACATAGAAGAACTTATGGATATTTTTAACAGAAACGGATTTTTTGGAGGTTATTATAAAGGAAATACCGGAAGGAATATGATATCCTTAAAAAAACCGGCTTTTCGTACACAGAATGAGAAACTGATTAATAGAATTAATTCTGAATATATGAATGGCGACAGTAAAGTTTCTGTAAATGCAAGAGCTGTAATAACTAATAATAAGCCAGCAGAATTATCGGTCTGGACTAATGATAAAAGATTTTCAATCCGTGTTGACACAGAAATTCCAGATAAAGCTCGTAAACAGCCCCTTGATTATGAATCAGTAAGAAAACAGATAGAAAAAACAGGAGATACACCTTTTGTAATTAGTGAATTGGATATACAACTGGATGATAATTTGTTTATGACGGTTGGTGATTTAAAGAATTTACGCAGAAATGCGTTAAAATCATTGGAAGATAAAATTACGGATTCATATAAAAGATATAAAATACACAATATAACAAAAAAAGAAATACAAAATAAAAATTTTAAGCAAAATGAAGATAATTATTCTTTGAGATGTAAAGTTGAAACTATTGAGCAGGCAGAGTTTATTTTGAATATGAAGAAATCAGATTTATTTGAAAAGCTTTGTAATGCAGATGTTTTATATGTATCATATAAGTGCTTTGAAGACTATGATAGAATTGCGGAATTGGCTGATAAAGCACATAATAATCAAGTAAAAATTTATTATGCTTTCCCACATATTTTTGAAAAAAAAGTTCTGGGAAGCAACAGACAAATTAAAAATGCACTAAAAGTAGCTGACGGATGGCTCATAAGAAATATTGAACAGTATTTTCTTATCAAAGAAAAATCACAAAATCCAATTATATTAGATTATAATGTATATGTATTTAATGATTTTTCAAAACAGTTTATAGAGGATTTAAAAATAAGTGGGTACACAATACCATTGGAATTATCATATAATGAGAGGGCAAATATGAGTGATGAGCTTGCAGAAGAAGTAATATACGGTTATTTGCCCGCTATGGTGACAAAAGGATGCATTTATAAAACTATGAATATATGTGGCAATAAAGGAAACCTTGTAATTAAGGACAAATATGAATATAATTTTAAAGTAAAGCAGTATTGTGGTGACTGTTATAATGTGATATACAATTCAGTTCCCATAGGGTTATTTGAGTTTATGGATGAAATATTAAATAATCACACTAAAAAAATACGGCTCGAGTTTATAGATGAAACTTCCGAACAGATAGAAAAAGTATTTGACTGTTTAAATAATAAAACACGTATGGATGGAGCAACAAAAGGTCATTATATGCGTGGCGTAGATTGACGAGGAAAACATGGAAAAATTATTTTTATCAATATCTAAGTACATATTGCTTTTATTAATGGCTTTATACACATTTTTAAGCTTTTATGGACTGGGTAATAAGACTAAAAAGAAAATTTCAAGTATATTTGCAAGAGAAAATCTATTGATGTTTCTGACTCATTTTATAGGTTATCTTGTTATATATATGAATAATACTAAAGACGATGTAATAATATTGTATTTGTCGCAGCTAATGTACTTTGTTATAGTTATAGGGATTTTTCCGATATTATATGAACGCATCAACAAAATATTACTAAGTAATATGTGTATGTTTCTAACCATTGGATTTATCATGATAGCAAGATTGAATTTTGACAAATGTGTAAGGCAGTTTGAAATAGTTGCAGTTGTTACGCTTATTACTATGTTTATACCATTTATTTTAAGAAAAGTTAAGATATGGGATAAATTGACATGGTTATATTGCATATCCGGAATAGTGTTGCTTCTTGTAGTTTTTATAATAGGTACTGTTACAGGCGGCGCAAAACTTTCTATAGAAATTGGTAATATCATTTCAGTGCAGCCATCAGAGTTTGTGAAAATTATATTTGTTTTTTTTGCAGCAGCAGCATTATCAAAGGCACAGTCCTTTAAAGATATAGTTGTAACGTCGGTTTTGGCAGCGGCATATGTTATGATTCTGGTGCTGTCAACAGACCTTGGCAGCGCGCTCATTTTCTTTATTATGTATATTTGTATGTTATATATTGCAACCAGAAAAATAATATATATGATTACAGGATTTGTGGCAGGTTCAGGAGCAGCGATAATTGCATATTATTTGTTTTCACATGTGCAGACAAGAGTTACTGCATGGCTTGATCCATGGTCCGTTATTGATAATGAAGGTTATCAGATTACGCAGTCATTGTTTGCTATCGGTTCGGGCGGATGGCTGGGAAGCGGGCTTTATCAGGGACTGCCGGGAAAGATTCCGGTTGTTGAAAAGGATTTTATTTTTTCAGCAATAGCAGAGGAATTTGGTGGCTTTTTTGCGCTGTTGCTTATATTGCTGTGTTTATGTTGTTTAATGAATTTTATATATACAGCAATGAAGCAGAAAGACTTGTTTTACAAGCTAATTGCTCTGGGCCTTGGAGTGGGATATGCAATTCAGGTAATACTTACAATTGGTGGGGCAATTAAGATGATTCCATCTACAGGAGTGACTCTGCCATTGGTAAGTTATGGGGGAAGCTCAGCACTCAGTACATTGATTATATTTGCAATTATTCAAGGCTTGACGCCGGAAGAAGAGGTTGTTATTAATGGGCAGCAGGATAAAAAAACAGAAAAAAAGAAAACCAAATAAAGAATTAATGGTAGTTACGTATATGTTTTCAATTATATTTTTCGCTATGTTTGGATACTTTGTGTATTTTATGGTATATGAAAGCGGAACAGTTGTTAACAATACGTATAATGACAGAGTAGAAATAATGGCTAAAACTGTTACAAGAGGAAGTATATATTCTGCAGATAATGAATTGCTGGCATATACAGATACAGATAATGAAGGAAATGAAATCAGAGTTTATCCATATGATTCGCTTTTTTCACATATAATTGGACTTAACCAATATAGCAAAGGTGGATTGGAACTTGCATATGATTATGAATTGCTTACTTCCAGTACCAGTATAGTAGAACAGATAGGTAATGATTTTACTGACACAAAGGACATAGGAAATAATATTGTCACAACACTTGATACTAAAATACAGCAGATATCTTATGATAGTCTGGGCGATTATGATGGTGCAATAATTGTTATGGAACCGGATACGGGGAAGATTCTTGCAATGGTATCAAAACCTGATTATAATCCTAACAAAATTGCTGATATTTGGGATGAGTTAACCGGAGAAGACAGTACTAGTTCAGCTCTGGTCAACAGAGCAACACAGGGACTATATACTCCGGGTTCTATATTTAAGATTTTTACTACACTTGAATATATGAGAGAAAATGATAACATTGACGACTTTTCTTACACTTGTTATGGAAGTACAGATGTAGCAGGGTATACAGTTAATTGTTATGACAGTACGCCCCATTATAAAGAAACCATAGTTGATGCATTTGCAAATTCATGCAATAGTGCATATGTTAATGTTGGACTTACTCTGGATTGCACAAAATTTTCAAAATTATGTAAGGATATGCTGTTTAATAGCAATCTTCCAATAAATATTCAATATAATAAGAGTTCGTTTAATCTGGATACGGATTCAACACCATTTGATATATCACAGGCATCGATTGGCCAGGGTACAACTCTGGTAACACCTTTGCATATGGCATTAATTGTGTCGTCAATAGCCAATAATGGAGTTATGATGCAGCCTTACCTTGTCAGCAGAGTGGAAAATTATGAGGGGATAGTGCAAAAACGTTATAATTCAGAAGAATATAAAAGAATTATGACAAAATCAGAGGCTGTTAAACTGCAGGAATGTATGGAAGCGGTGGTTGATTATGGAACTGCAACAATATTGAATACAGATAAATACGAGTGTGCAGGAAAAACAGGCACAGCAGAAATTGATAGCAAAAATAATGTAAATTCATGGTTTG
>JBJEMK010000050.1:0-17489 GCA_051879635.1 Eubacterium sp. | reverse complement strand
CCATACATACAGGAAGATTGCCATATCCCATAGAAGTAATATTTGTTAATGCCTTTTCTGCCGCCGGTGAATATGTAACACCGTCAGCACCATAAATCGTTGTTGCAATTGTGCTTATTTTGTCTTTAAGTGACATATCATCAGGATATAAGACTTTGAAATTGCTCTTCTTGGTTTCAAGCGTCTCTACTACTTTATTTGCGAGCTCTATTCCGCCTTCTCCGCCTTTTTCCCAAACTTCTGACAATGCAAATTCACATCCTCTTTCTTCACAAAATTTTTTAACAAAATCATTTTCTGCTTTCGAATCTGTGACAAAGGAATTAAGTGTAACTACTATAGGCACATCATACTGCTGAAGATTTTCAATATGCTTTTCAAGATTTACTATGCCTTTTTTCAATGCCTCAAGATTTTCCTTGGATAAATCTGCCTTAGGCACTCCACCATTATATTTTAATGCCCTTATAGTTGCCACCAGAACTACTGCATCAGGCTTAAGCCCCGCTTTTCTGCACTTAATATCAAAAAACTTTTCTGCACCGAGGTCTGCTCCAAAACCTGCCTCTGTAACAACTATATCTGCCATCTTTAATGCCATTTTGGTTGCTCTTACGGAATTGCATCCATGTGCAATATTGGCAAATGGTCCTCCATGAACAAGAGCAGGTGTATTTTCCAGTGTCTGTATAAGGTTCGGCTTCATTGCATCTTTCAAAAGTGCTGCCATAGCACCAACTGCATTAAGCTGTGCAGCTGTAACAGGTTCTCCTGCAAAATTATATGCAACAATAATCTTGCCAAGCCTTTGTTTCAAATCTGCCATATCATCAGCCAGACATAATATTGCCATTATCTCTGATGCTACTGTAATTACAAAATGGTCTTCTCTGACAACTCCATCCATTTTAGAGCCCATGCCTACAACAATATTACGTAATACACGGTCATTCATGTCTTCACATCTCTTCCATACAATCTGCCGTGTATCTATTCCAAGTTCATTACCTTGTTGTATATGATTATCTAATAATGCAGCTAACAGGTTGTTGGCAGACGTTATCGCATGGAAATCTCCTGTAAAATGCAAATTTAAATCCTCCATTGGAACAACCTGTGCATAACCGCCACCTGCTGCTCCTCCCTTTATTCCAAAGCATGGACCAAGTGATGGTTCACGAAGAGCAATAATTGCTCTCTTGTTAATCTTGGAAAGTGCCTGTCCTAGTCCTACGCTTGTAGTTGTTTTGCCTTCCCCTGCGGGAGTAGGGTTAATTGCAGTTACTAAAACAAGTTTTCCATCCTTTCTGTCTTTAATCTTATTCCAGTAATCTTCTGAAAGTTTTGCTTTATGTTTTCCATACAATTCAAGGTCGTCCTCTTCAATATCAAGCTTTGCTGCGACTTCTTTTATAGGCAGCATATTTGCTTCCTGAGCTATCTGGATGTCTGTTTTCATTTCATTTCCTCCAAGGTTATAATTTTAATTTCTATTAAGATATTCTTCTAATTCTTCCATAGTCATAAGTACTTTTCGTGGCTTGTTACCACCTTCATCTCCTGCAATAACACCTGCTTCTTCAAGCTGGTCAATAATTCTTGCCGCCCTGTTAAATCCTAATTTAAATACTCTTTGCAGCATACTTGCAGAACCCTTGTCTTTTAAAATAACTTCCCTTGCAGCATCTTCGAATAATTCATCTCTATCATCATCTGAGCTTCCACCTTTTGAAGAATTCTGGGTCATCTGCTTTCCTATCTCTTCATCATAGCTTACTGAGCCTGAATGTCCCTTTATAAAGTTAATTACTTTATCCCTTTCATCATCAGTTACCAAAGCTCCCTGAAGTCTTATAGGTTTTATATAACCGGCAGGGAAAAATAACATATCACCATTTCCCAGAAGTTTTTCAGCGCCGTTAGAATCTATAATTGTTCTTGAATCAACTCCTGAAGATACCTTAAGTGCTACTCTGGATGGTATATTAGCCTTAATCAGCCCCGTGACAACATCAACTGAAGGTCTCTGTGTTGCTATTATAAGGTGAATTCCTGCTGCCCTTGCAAGCTGTGCAAGACGACAGATTGCTTCTTCAACATCTTTTGATGCTACCATCATAAGGTCTGCCAGTTCATCAATAAGTATTACAATCTGTGGCATTTTCTCCGGTCTGTCAGCACCATCATCTCCATTATCAGACATACTTTCTATCTTTTCATTGTAGCCGTTAATATCGCGGACATTATAACTTGCAAAAGTCTGATATCTCTTTGACATTTCCGCAACTGCCCAATTTAACGAACCTGCAGCCTTTTTAGGGTCTGTAATTACAGGATGCAGCAAATGCGGTATCCCGTTATATATTTGAAATTCAACAACTTTAGGGTCTATAATAAGTAATCTTACATCCTCCGGAGCTGCCCTGAACAAAATCGTCATTATAATAGAATTGGTAAATATTGACTTGCCTGAACCTGTTGTCCCTGCAACAAGCATATGTGGCATTTTCGCTATATCAGCAACTACAATCTTACCTGCAATATCCTTTCCTGCTGCAAATGCCAGTTTGGAAGGATGATTTTTTAATTCAGGTGATTCTATCATATCCTTTAAGTATACAATATCCCGTCCTTCATTTGGTACTTCAATACCAACTGCAGCTTTTCCCGGAATTGGTGCCTCTATCCTTATATCTTTAACTGCCATGTTAAGTTTAATATCATCTGACAGAGACGTTATTTTACTTACTTTAGTTCCCATTTCCGGCTGCAGTTCATATCGTGTAACCGATGGACCTCTATTAACATTTGTTACTGTTGCTTTTACACCAAAGTTAAATAGTGTTTCTTCCAGAAGGCGGGCTGTTTCCTTTAGTTCATTCCTGTTGACTTCAGTCTTTCCCTTAATATTTTTTGTAAGCAGCCTTGTTGATGGATATACATACTTTTTAACAGATTTTGTATTCATCTTAACTGATACAGGAGTATTATCAACTTCCTTTGCCACAGATGCCGTTTCAAAAGGCTTCCTTGCCATTTCTGCCCTGGCCTCTTCACTTACTTCTATTATTTCTTTTGGAGTAAATGGTTCTTCCTCGCTACTATCCTTTGGCATATAAGTATATTGTCCATTTTCTTCCTGTGTATATTCAATATGTCCCTGATATACAGCCGTATCTTCATAATCAGGTGTAATCTCATGCATATCCTCATTATATGACAAGTCATTATGGTCTGTAATCTTTGTATTAGTAGTTACACCTGAAGCCTTTTTCTCCATACGTGCAATTTTTCGTTCTTCTTTTTTCTTTTCTCTGCGTTCCTCTATATGATAATTAATATCTTCTTTTGCTGTATCATATATTTTCCTGCTGTGACTGCCAAAATCCTTTAAAACCAGTTTTTCTGTAATAAGCACAATACATATCAGCATAAGAACGCAAATTACAATATAGGCTCCTGCAACTCCTACTCCTACGCACAGCCAATGTGCCAGAAAACCACCAATAATACCGCCCCCTGAATGTTTTTCTCCACATATTGCATAAAATGAAATAACTTTATCAGAGGAATCAAAACCCATAGTTATAAGATGCATAAGCATTGTAAGCAATATATATGCCACGGCTCCACTTATGGTTTTGGCCAGATTCCATGCTTCATCCCTAAATTTAATTATAAGTATTACTTCTATTGCTAAAACAAGAGGAAATACATATGCCATAATGCCAAACATTCCAAAATTAAAATATCTTATATAATTTCCAATTGTTCCACAAACGCCAAAATTACTAAGTAATAAAATTGCTGCAACTGCTATAGATGTAAGTGATACTATTTCCGCTATTATTTCACGTTTCTTCTGACGCTGTTTTAGTTGTTGCTTTTTAGACGGACGTCCCGGCTTTTTGCCTGTCCGAGAAGTTCTTTTGCTTTTTGTACCAGACACTGATGTCCCTCCAGACTATTTTACAAAATATGTAATAATTGCTACTGCTCCCATTACAAAACAGTAATATGAAAAATATTTAAATTTTTTATTTTTTACAACTACAAGCATTGTTTTAATACATATATATCCGACTACTGCAGCCACTATCGTTCCTACAATATAATTAGTCAGTTCAGGAGTTGATATTTGTTCTGTTGCCAAATCAGTCAGATCAAGTACTACCGCACCCATGATTGCCGGTATGGACATGATAAATGAATATTTAACCGCAAACTCTTTTTTCATTCCGCATGCCAGACATGCTGTTATGGTCGTTCCCGATCTTGAAATCCCGGGAAGCGTTGCAACACCCTGAGCAATACCTGTAAATAAAGCATTACCATAAGTTGTTTTCTTAGGGGTTTTATCTCCCTCCGGAATATTATCCGCAATTAATAATAAAACTCCCGTAATCAACAGACATAATCCCGGAACTATTAATGTAGCCCCTGCATTTTCAATTATATCTCCGCCAATAACGCCTATAATTCCTGTAGGTATAGTTGATACAATTATAAGTAATGCAAATTTCCTATAAGAATTGCTTATAATCTTTCTGTATGTATTCTTTTCATCCAGACATGTGTTTTTAAAAAACAAAAAGAAATTATAAATGCAGTCTGCTATAATCCCCACTCCGTCTATTATTAATCTTAATATATCTTTCCAATACACAACGAATACTGCCAGCAATGTTCCTAAATGCAACAGAATGTCATATGTAAGACCCATATCTTTTAAACCAAATAAATTTTTAAATATTGCCAGATGACCGGAACTGCTTACCGGCAGGAATTCTGTTACTCCTTGTATTATTGCCAATATTATTGCTTCTAATAAACTCATATTTCCCTCCTAATACCCCAACTTATTATATTTTATTATATTTTATATATTATATCAAGTTAATATTAACACCTTTTTTGTATGACATGAGGAGAATTTTCTTACAAAATTTTAAAAGCATTGGATGTCCAATGCTTTTATTAGTTTATTCTATTTCTTTAAAATTATATCCTTGCTCCTCTGCATATTTTTGAACCGATGAGCCTTCTTGTGCATATATTGTCAAATCACTGCTACAGCCATAAAATGCATAATTGTTAATAACTGTATCCGGATTATTAATGACAACTTCTGAAAGTTTATTGCATCCCGAAAAAGTATCATAAATTTTCTCTACACTGTATGGAATTTCTATACTTTCGAGTGACACACATTCTGAAAATGTCATACTCCCCAAAACCTCCAGGTTACTTGACAACTTTACTTCCTTTAAATTCTTACATCTCTCAAACGCTGAATCACATATTTGGGTTACCGAATCAGGAATTTCTATGCTTTCTAGTGCCGTCGAGCGAAAAGCCTCTGAGCCAATATATGAAAGATTATCAGATAACCTTATGCTTTTCAAATTATCAGAAAAAGCAAATGCAGCGTCACCTATTTTTTCTATGGAATCTGGCACATAATAGCTTACAACATTATGTTTACCATATAGTGCATTTGTGCCTATTGTCTCATATTCGTCAGGTAATATTACATCGTAATATACTCCTTCATAATCTTTACTATGCCCCACCAATTCATCTCCTACATATTTTGACAGAATATTGTTGCTTCTATGAAAATCCTCAGCAATGATTTTTAATTCCTGATATTCTTTTTTGTCATCTGTTTTTTGTGCACATGATGAGCAAAATATCAGTACTATTATTACCAGACAATATATATATACTTTTTTCTTCATAATTATATCCCCTCCCCATCAGAATATTATATAAATGGTACATTAATACCACTGCTTTTGTAATCATACTTCATTTATTTCCCTAAATATATGCATATTATAACATGCTTTATTTAAATCTCAATACTTATCATATTAATGCTTCTTTTTCAAATCCGTCTCTCTTATTTTTTCTCTCACCCGTAAAACATTTGCAGCCGAAACAGACAGTTCATCTATTCCCATTCTAAGAAATTCCTCGGTAAGCTCCACATCCGATGCCAGTTCCCCGCATATTCCAACCCAGCATCCACCAGCATGTCCATTATCTGTTACCATCTTTATCATTCTCATAATTGCTTCATGATGTGGGTCAAAAAAATCATCTAATTTGTCATTTTGCCTGTCTATTGCTAAAGTATACTGACTTAAATCATTAGTGCCTATACTAAAAAATTCAACTTCTTTTGCCAATAGATCACTTATCATTACAGCTGCCGGGGTTTCAATCATAATACCCTGTTCTACTTTTCCAAACGGAACTCCTTCTTCCTTAAGTTCAGTCTCCACCTGTCTTACAATTTTTTTAATCTGTTTTACTTCATTAAGCGAAATAATCATAGGATACATAATGGATATATTTCCAAATGCACTTGCTCTGTAAATTGCCCTTAGCTGAGTCTTAAAAATATTCTGTCTGTCAAGGCATATCCTGATTGCTCGATAACCCATTGCAGGGTTTTCTTCATGTTCCAGTCCAAAATAATCTATCTTCTTATCTGCACCAATATCTAATGTACGTATTATTACTTTCCTGCCTGCCATATTTTCTGCTACATTTTTATATGCAAGAAATTGTTCCTCTTCTGTAGGATAATTGGTTTTTTCAAGATATAAAAATTCGCTTCTAAAAAGCCCTATTCCGCCTGCATCATATTTTAATGCATCTGCAACATCAGATACACTTCCAATATTAGCATATATTTGAATACGTGTGCCATCTTTAGTTATATTGTCTTTTCCGCGCAGATTAAGCAACATCTCTCTTTGTTCATTTTCAGCCCTAATCAAACTCTCTGCCTCAGTTGTTGTATATTCATCAGGTTCAATTATAAACTTTCCTTTATATCCATCTACAATTCCTATTTTGCCATCCAGTCTGTCAGGAAATGAAACACCAATAAGTGCCGGTATGTTCATAGTTCTGGCCAGAATAGCCGTATGTGAATTAGTCGAACCATATCGTGTTACAAAGGCCAATACCTTATCCTTATCCAGTCTGACTGTTTCACTTGGTGCCAGATCATCCGCAATAATTATTGAAGGCTCACTTCCGATATTATTTTCACTGGTTTTACCGGTAAGAACATTTAAAAGGCGTTCTGCAATATCAGCAATATCTGCAGCTCTTTCCTTCATGTAATCATCATCCATGTTTTCAAACATCTTCATATAATTATCCTGAGTACATGCTACCGCATATTCCGCATTAACCTTTTGTGTTTCAATAATATGTTCTATAGACTCCTCAAAATCCTCGTCTTCAATCAGCATTTGGTGAACCTCAAATACCATTGCATTCATTTCACCAACCTGCTTGACAGCTTTGGCATGAAGCTCTTTAAGTTGACTGACAGCTATATCTCTGGCTTTTTCATATCTATCAATTTCAGCCTTGGAATCTGTTATTTTCTCACGTTTTACCAGGACTTTTTCTTTGTCATATACTCTTATTTTACCCATGGCAATTCCGCCAAATACAGATTTTCCCTTAAATTCTTCCATTGCGATACCCTCTTTATAAATTATTATTGCTTGGTCTCTTTGTTAATCAAATCATGTAACTTGTTCATTGCATCTGAAATTCCACCCACTTCATTAATGATTCCTTCTGCTACAGCCTGTTCTCCAACAAGTATACTTCCAACATCTTTGGTTAAAACTTCTGTTTCCATCATTAATTCTTCAAATCTGTCTTCTGCAATTTCACAATGTTCTATTACAAAGCGTGTAATCCTGTCCTGAATCTTCTTAAAATATTCATAAGTCTGTGGTGCTCCTATAAACATTCCATTCATTCTCACAGGATGAATTACCATTGTACCTGAAGGCACAATAAATGAATAATCTGTTGATACTGCCAGTGGAACTCCTATTGAATGACTGCCCCCAAGAACCAGGGAAACTGTGGGCTTATTTATCGAAGATACCATTTCTGCTATGGCCAGACCACTTTCCACATCGCCTCCAACAGTATTAATAATTATAAGGACTCCTTCTATTTCATCATCATCCGCGATAGCTGCAAGCTGCGGAAGTACATGTTCATATTTTGTTGTCTTTGTATTGGCAGAAAGGCATTCATGACCCTCTATTTCTCCAATAATGCTAAGCAGATGTATCTTATGTCTGCCATTTTTATCAAGTGTTGCCTGTCCATAATTTTTTATTTTATCTTCACTTCCCATACTAACCTCCAAGCATTTTGCTTGTGTTAGTATCTGTATTTTTTTACCTCTTCATACAAAAGTTTTCCACCAAATATATCCAAAGCACTTCCAACTGTAAAATCCATTTTACCTTTGCACAACTGTTCAAATTCCTTTATCTGGTCAAGTGTTGAAATACCTCCGGCATATGTAATTTTCATATTATCAATCTCTGCTAAAAGTTTGATGAGTTCCGGCTCCATACCATTTCCTGTTCCTTCTACATCTACTCCATGTATAAGAAATTCATCACAATAATCAGATAGTGATAAAAGCAGCTCTTTGTTTAGCCTGACATTTGTAAATGTCTGCCATCTGTCAACTACAACATAATAAATTCCTTTACGTTTTCTGCAGCTTAAATCGATAACTATTCTCTCTTTTCCTACTGCATTAACCAGTTTTTTTAAGTTTACATAATTTATTTCCCCATTAGTAAAAATGAAAGATGTTACAATAACATGACTTGCTCCATTATCAATAAATTCTTTTGCGTTTTTATCTGTTATGCCCCCACCTGCCTGCATTCCTCCCGGATATGCTTTGACAGCCTCCAGTGCCTGTTGCTTTGTAGCTTCATAATATTGTGAATCTCTTGCATTAAGGAGTATAACATGTCCTCCAAAGAGCCCGTCACGCTTATACATTTCTGCATAATATTTTCCATCTTTATCGGATACAAAATTTTCTTTGGCAATATTTCCTTCATCCTTAAGGCTGCCACCAATCAATTGTTTTACCTTTCCATTATGAATATCTATACATGGTCTAAATTTCATTATATTTCCCTTCCTGTATTTTATTCTACACTTTTTAATGATGTTGCCATATCGACTTTCTTTAATTTAAAATGCATTGTATAATTTATAAATATCGCAAATACAATCGTCAATATTATGCTGTAAACATAACTGGAAAAATTAATGCTTCTTGTAAACATAAGCAAGTCGATTTCAGCAGTCAATATTACATAATGATGAAGCCATTTCCCTAAAAAAAGACCTATTGCAATTCCTATAAATGTAATTATGATATTCTCACGATATACATACATGGAAACTTCAATATCCTTAAACCCCAATACTTTAAGTGTCGCCAGTTCACGCTTTCTTTCTTCAATATTTATGTTATTAAGATTATATAATACTACAAATGCCAGTGCTCCTGCCGAAACAACAAGTACTAATATTATTATATCCATGCTTCCAAGCATCTCCGTAAACTTATCATTTATAGTCTGTGTAAATGACAGTCCTCCTACTCCTTCAATTTTTAGTAAATCCTGTGCCAGACTGCTTCCACTAAGTTTATATTCATCTCCACATATCAATAATGCTTCATTAGGTATCGCTTCACTGCCAAATGTCTTTTCGTACAATTCTTTTGACATATATACATAGTGATATATGTAGTTTTCCGCTATTGCACTGACAGGAATGTTATAAGTCTCTGTATTACTTACCTTAATACATATATTATCTCCTACATTAATATCAAGCAGCAATGCGAGCTTTTCACTTATAACTACTGAGTCATCATCCAGCTTATATGACTCATTTGTTTTACTGTTATGCATATCAATATAGTCATAAAATTCATTTTTATTTTCCGGCACATATAAGTAAATACTTATTTCTTTATCATTTCCCTCTGCACTCATAGTTGACACATATATGTCGGTATAATCTAATATTCGTGAATCATTATCCATATAATTATGTATTGACAGTATCTCATTATCAGATATATTTTCTTTATATGTTAATACACTGTCATACTTATCCACTTTACCAAACTGCTTGGATATAATAGAATTAACTGAATACTTAAGTCCAAATCCCACTACCATGAGTGCCATACATCCGCTAATTCCAAACAAAGTCATAAAAAGACGTTTTTTATATCTGAATAAATTTCTAAATGTAGATTTAAGACTAAAGTTGAGATGATTCCAAATCCAAGGTATATTTTCTAAAAATACTTTTTTCCCACTTCGGGGAGATACCGGCCGCATAAGTGAAGCAGCCTGTTCCATAAGCGCTCTTGCGCATGCAAAAAATGTAGCTCCCGTAACACTGATAAGTGCCAGTAATATTGCAAAGATAAAGTATTCTTTATTTATCGGCGTTACTATTGTATTTAGATTCTGATACATCATCTTATATGCTTTTATAATAATATATGGCAGTATTTTACTTCCCGCATAACCTCCTACTATTCCACCACTTATAGTAGCCAGAAATCCATATGCTAAATACTTGCCTGCTATTTGCAAAGTACCATATCCTAAAGCCTTTAATGTTCCTATCTGCGTGCGCTCTGCATTAACCATTCTGGTCATAGTCGTCAGACTCACCATAGCAGCAACCAGAAAGAAAATCATTGGAAATACCTTTCCTATGTTTCCTATTCGTTCTGCATCCTGATCAAATTCAACATATGACTGAACGGAAGCTTCTCTGCTAAGTATATACCATTCTGCCATTTTAATATCATCAATACTGTTTTGTGCTTTTTCAATATCTGCCTTTGCATTATCAATCTTTTCTTTTGCATTCTCAATATATGCTTTGGCGGATTCTATTTCTGCCTGTGCATCTGAAACAACCTGATTGTATCTTGCTTCTTCACATATTGTCTTAATATCATCTTCAATACTATCCGTTACTTCCTCAACTGCCTCTTCATACTCGTCTGAATAACTTACGTAGGAATCACTGTCATCTATCCTGATATATATATCTGTATAACATTCCAGATTAAATGCCTCTTTTGTAACTATTATTAACCCGTTTATTTTTCCGTTTCCAATAGTTGTAGTTCCCTTATCCCTTGTCAGATATTCTGACGAGTCAAAGACACCTGTAATCTTAAACTTTGTAACATTAAAATCCTCTGACTCTAATTCTATAATATCGCCTATATTATAACCATAAGTATCATAATACTGCCGGTCTATTATGCATTCATTAATTTCCTTTGGGATTGTTCCTTCACTTAATATCGGTATATTTACCCTGTCAGAATATGTCATTACTTTTGCAACAGCTTCACTATCACCGCATTTTGCCATTACATCTTTATTATATGTTCCTTCTGCATAATAAACACCTTCTATACCCAATATAGCTTCCACGTCGTCATCCGTAAGTCCCAGCGTACTGACTATACGAATATCAAAAAGTTTACCTTTTTTATACATTTCTCCTGCTGATAAACGCATATCAGGTTCTGCTGATCTGATTCCTGCATAAAACGCTACTCCGAGTGCTACAATCAGAAATATCGTTATGAATCTGTTAAATGTTCTTTTTATTTGTACATAAAAATCTTTTCTAAGTGCTCTGGTCATAATATACCTCTAACTAAATATGTATAGTTTACCATTCTATGTCATCCACCGATACCTTATTGCTATTTAATTCCATCTTACTTACTTTTCCGTTTTTTATTTTAATTATTCTGTCAGACATTGGTGCAATGGCCTGATTATGAGTAATAACTACTACCGTCATACCTTTATCCCTGCATGTATCTTGTAATAGCTTTAGTATTGATTTTCCTGTGGAGTAATCTAATGCTCCGGTTGGTTCATCACACAAAAGAAGTTTTGGATTCTTGGCTAATGCTCTGGCTATTGCAACACGTTGTTGTTCTCCTCCTGATAATTGTGCGGGAAAGTTACCCAGTCTGTCATTCAATCCTACGTCACATAAAATTTCTTTTGCATCTAATGGATTTTTGGAAATCTGATTCGCCAGTTCAACATTTTCAAGTGCTGTAAGATTTTGTACCAGGTTATAGAACTGAAATACAAAGCCTATGTCATATCTTCTGTATAATGTCAACTCTCTGGAATTAAATCTACTGATATCAGTTCCATCAACAATGACTTTTCCCGATGTAAGTGTATCCATCCCTCCAAGAATATTTAATACTGTGGTTTTTCCTGCTCCACTTGGGCCTACTATAACTACAAACTCCCCCTTTTCAAACTCCATATTAATACCATCAACGGCTTTTATTACTACCTCACCTGTTTTATATTCCTTTACTACATCCTTTAATTCTACAAAACTCATAACATTCTCCTATTTATAAAACCAAATAATGTCCATGCCTCATATATATTATTGTATCACAGAATGAAAATTAAGTGTATGTAAAAAAGAATACAGGCCATTTTATTCAAAAATATACTCTCGCCCAACTATTGCGTTTATATATTTTTTGATAAAACTGC
Source organism: Eubacterium sp. (assembly GCA_051879635.1). Lineage (GTDB taxonomy): Bacteria > Bacillota > Clostridia > Lachnospirales > Lachnospiraceae > JBJEMK01. Next base: position 5,037 of record JBJEMK010000050.1, on the reverse strand, counting down.
CTGTATTTTTAGTTATTCAATATATATATTACTAACTATAATTAATCTACTGCCTTAAGTGCCTGTTCTATGTCAGCAATGATATCTTCTGCACTTTCAATTCCAACTGAGAATCTGATAAGATCCGGCTGAACTCCTGCTTCTATAAGTTGTTCTTCATTTAGCTGTCTGTGTGTATGGCTTGCAGGATGAAGCACGCATGTACGTGCATCGGCAACGTGTGTAACAATTGCAGCAAGCTTTAAATTATCCATGAACTTAATTGATGCATCATATCCACCTTTAAGTCCAAAAGATATTACTCCGCAGCTTCCATTTGGAAGATATTTCTGTGCCAGCTCATAATACTTGTTATCCGGAAGTCCACAGTAATTTACCCATGCTATTTTATCATTATTATGCAGATATTCGGCAACCTTCTGTGCATTTTCACAATGACGTGGCATTCTAAGATGAAGCGTTTCAAGTCCTATATTTAATAAAAATGCATTTTGAGGTGACTGAATAGAACCCAGGTCGCGCATAAGCTGCACTGTTGCTTTTGTTATATAAGCACCTTTACCAAACTTCTCTGAATAAACCAAGCCATGATAAGAATCATCCGGCTGAGTTAAACCTGGAAACTTATCTGCATGTTCCATCCAGTCAAAATTGCCACTGTCAACAATGCATCCGCCTACTGCCATTGCATGTCCATCCATATACTTAGTAGTTGAATGAGTTACTATATCTGCTCCCCACTCAAAAGGTCTGCAATTAATTGGGGTTGCAAATGTATTATCTATAACAAGTGGAACTCCGTGTGAATGTGCCAGATTTGCAAATTTTTCTATATCAAGCACTACTAATGACGGATTAGAAATTGTTTCCGCAAATACAGCTTTTGTATTAGGTTTAAATGCTTTATTCAATTCTTCAATTGGTGCATCAGGATCTACAAATGTAAAATCAATCCCAAGTTTCTTCATAGTTACTGCAAAGAGGTTAAATGTTCCTCCATAAATCGGAGCAGAACTTACAATATGGTCTCCAGCTTCTGCTATATTGAATATTGCATAAAAATTAGCTGCCTGTCCTGATGAGGTGAGCATTGCGGCTACACCACCCTCAAGTTCACATATTTTGGCTGCTACAGTATCATTTGTAGGATTCTGAAGTCTTGTATAAAAATATCCCGAATCTTCAAGGTCAAATAATCTGCCCATCTGGTCACTGGTTTCATATTTAAATGTTGTACTTTGGTAAATAGGCAAGACTCTTGGCTCACCTCTTTTAGGATTCCATGCGCCTTGAACGCATGCGGTTTCTATTTTTCTATCTGCCATTTATTAGTCCTCCTGACAATCTTTAATGCTGAAACTAATCCTTCCCATTTTGTCTTTTCCAAGACATACACATTTTACTTTATCACCAAGTGTAAGCACATCTTCAACATGTTCTATTCTTTGTTTGGAAACCTTTGAAATGTGAACCATTCCTTCTTTGCCTGGAGCAAATTCAATAAATGCTCCAAATTCCTTAATACTTACTACTTTTCCTTCAAATATCTGTCCTGCTTCAAAATCAGTGCAGATTGTTTCAATATATTTAATTGCTTTTGCCATTTGTTCTTTATCTGTACCACATACTGAAACTGCACCTTCATCAGTAATGTCAATCTTAACTCCTGTTTCAGCTATGATTGCATTGATTGTTTTACCTTTCTGACCAACAACATCACCGATTTTTGCAGGATCAATCTGAATCTGAATAATCTTTGGTGCATACTTACTAACCTCTGCACGTGGCTTATCTATTGCAGGCTTCATGCATGTATCCATAATAAATAATCTCGCTTCTTTTGTTCTTGCGATTGCTTCTTCAACTATTGCTCTTGTAAGTCCGTGGATTTTAATATCCATCTGTATTGCTGTTATACCTTCAGTTGTACCTGTTACTTTAAAGTCCATATCTCCAAAGAAATCTTCAAGTCCCTGTATATCTGTTAGTATAATATAATCATCATCTGTTTCACCCGTAACAAGTCCGCATGATATACCTGCAACCATTCTCTTAATTGGAACACCTGCAGCCATTAATGACATACAGGATGAACATGTTGATGCCATTGATGTAGAACCATTTGATTCAAATGTTTCTGAAACTGTACGGATAGCATAAGGAAACTCCTCTTCTGTAGGAAGTACAGGAACCAATGCCTTCTCAGCAAGTGAACCATGTCCTATTTCTCTACGTCCCGGACCTCTTGAAGGTTTTGTTTCTCCAACAGAATATGCTGGGAAATTGTAATGATGCATGTAACGCTTTGAAGTAACATTTTCATCAAGTCCGTCGATTTTCTGTATTTCTGATAAAGGTGCAAGAGTACAAACATTACAAATCTGGGTCTGACCACGTGTAAACATTGCTGAACCATGAACTCTTGGGACAATATCAACTTCAGCTGCAAGTGGTCTTATCTGTTCAATTGCTCTTCCATCAGGACGCTTATGGTCTTTCAGAATCATCTTACGTACTGTCTTTTTCTGATACTGATAAATTGCCTCGCCAAGTACTGCAAGCCATTCTTCATTTTCTGCAAATGCTTCTTCAAGTTTTTCTGTTATAATTCTGATATTTTCTTCTCTTACCTGCTTTACATCTGTAAATACTGCTTTCTCCATTTCCTCAGGAGGAACAATTTCTTTAATTGCTGCAAATAATTCTTCAGGAACTGCACAACTTACATATTCATGTTTTGCCTTACCTGCTTCTGCAACAATTCTTTCTATAAATTCGTTAATCGTCTGATTTATTTCATGAGCCTTATAAATAGCTTCAATCATTTTTTCTTCAGGAATTTCATTTGCGCCTGCTTCTATCATAATAACTTTCTGCTTTGTTGAAGCAACTGTCAGCTGCAAATCTCCTTCATCCCATTGTTTCTGACTAGGATTTATAATAAACTCTCCATCAATCATTCCTATTTGTGTCATTGCACATGGTCCGTCAAATGGAATGTCTGATATGCATGTTGCAATTGCTGCGCCAAGCATAGCTACTATCTCAGGACGATTTTCAGTGTCTACGGACATAACCATATTATTAAGTGTAACATCATTTCTATAATCCTTTGGAAATAATGGTCTCATTGGTCTGTCAATAACACGTGAAGTCAAAATAGCATTTTCACTTGCTTTGCCCTCTCTTTTATTGAAACCTCCAGGTATTTTTCCTACTGCATACATTTTTTCTTCGTATTCTACGCTAAGAGGGAAAAAGTCAATTCCTTCTCTTGGCTTATCCGAAGCTGTTGCTGTTGATAATACAACCGTATCTCCATAATGAATAAATGCTGCACCATTTGCCTGTGCTGCAACTCTTCCCACATCAACTCTGAGTGGTCTCCCTGCTAATTCCATAGTAAAACTTTTGTACATTTTGGTATCTCCTTTCAAAAAAACTTTTGTAAAACAGAAGATGCCGAAACTACTGAAAAACCAATAAACTGCATTTTATTAGCTTTTCAGTGGTCTCGGAACGGTTCTTCTGTTGACTTTTTTAATACAACAATAGACTTAACATCATGGTTAAGTCTATTGTATTTAACATATTATTTTCTAATTCCAAGTTTTGCAATCAAATCACGATATCCTTCAAGATTAATCTTCTTGTAGTAATCAAGCAAACCTCTTCTTTGTCCAACCATCTTAAGAAGTCCTCTTCTTGAATGATGATCCTTTGGATTTTCTTTTAAATGTTCTGTAAGTTCTTTGATTCTTTCTGTAAGAATAGCAATTTGAACTTCTGGTGAACCTGTGTCTTCAGGTGTTCTTCCATAAGCTTTAATAATCTCTGCTTTTTTTGCTTGTGTTATCATGTTTTATTCCTCCTTAATATATAACCGCCATACACTTAAGAACCGGTCGGAGTGTCCTAATCCTTAGCATAGGCTAAATGCTTTGTGAGTATACCATACAAATCAAATCAAGTCAAATATATTTTATAATACTATTTTTATATAACAGATTGTTTTTTTGTTTGTTTCCTAATTTTCAAAATACTCTACCTTATAGCAATAACACAAGCAATTAAATTAATTGTTTTTACGGCATACAAAATCATCACGAGCCTTATCATATACAATTTCCTGCTTCCTGCTCCCAATAACACGCACAAAATCGAACCAATCAATGGAATCATTCCTATAATTGATGTAACAATAATCTTTATAATATGCCCCTTAAAATAGCAATCACTCTTGGATATTTCTATGCTGCTATCATTAATTTTTTTATACCTGGCATACATAAAATATAAAATCGCTATTGCAGGTAATCCTACAATCAAAATCACCAAATATACGTTTGATTGTATAATGTCCATTACACTTTTGATAAAAGGACTGGAAGCAAATATTATATATAGCAGATCTTTTAACCCCTGAGAAAGCCAAACATACATAAGATAAATCCCATTAATTACCTCCATAATTCCTTCACACATTAAGATATTTCCTGTCAAAGAATTTATGTATGCATGTATGTTAATAATACCAAAAGTATATATATTAAAAATTGCCAGGGAATATAAGAATCCCGGAATAGCAAGCAAACAGATCAAAGTTGCATAAACTTTATTAACTCTTATTTTTTTACTCTTATTATTTTTACCCATAAATCTCTCCCAAATATTTTTATAGATAATTCATTATGTATAATTTCATATTAATAATTTCTAAGAATATCAAAACTGTTGCCAGAAGTTGGTTTGTATTCAACATAAAAACAACTGTGGAACCAGTTATATCTTACTTTAATATTAGGATTATCATCGTCATATTCTCTTCTAATATATTCTTTATAATAAATTCTTGCTTCTTCTTTTTCTTTGTTGTAATCGTTTACAACCAACAAATTGTTCGGAAGCGTAATTAATAACAATATAAGAAACATGATGATTGTGGATTTTATAACTGATTTTTTTTCACTTTCCATATTTATTATCTCCTCGTATAATATTTTTTAGATACATAAATGTACCTTGATAACTTAATAT
>JBJEMK010000049.1:0-17594 GCA_051879635.1 Eubacterium sp. | reverse complement strand
ATCAGGTCTAGGAAAAGGAATAACTGCAGCATCTTTAGGGAGACTATTAAAAAACAGAGGATATAAAGTTGTAAATCAAAAATTTGACCCATATATTAATGTAGATCCAGGAACTATGAGTCCATATGAACATGGAGAAGTTTTTGTTACAGATGATGGTGCAGAAACAGATTTGGATTTAGGACATTATGAAAGATTTATTGATGAGAGTCTTACAAAGAATTCAAATGTCACAACAGGTAAAGTTTATTGGTCAGTACTTTCAAAAGAAAGACGCGGAGACTTTGGCGGAGGCACCGTTCAGGTAATTCCACATATAACAAATGAAATTAAAAGTCGTTTTCACAGAAGTGTTTCTGAGGAAACGGAAATTGCTATTATAGAGGTAGGCGGAACTGTAGGAGATATTGAAAGCCAGCCATATATTGAATCCATAAGGCAGTTTCAACATGACGTAGGCCATGAAAATGCTATTCTGGTACATGTTACTCTGATTCCATATATTAAGTCTTCAGGTGAAATGAAGACTAAACCTACCCAGGCAAGCGTCAAGGATTTACAGGGTATGGGTATACAGCCTGACATTATTGTATGTCGTTCAGAATATCCACTTGATCAGGGAATTAAGGACAAAATCGCTCTATTCTGTAATGTGCCAAGTGACCATGTATTACAGAATCTTGATGTCGAAGTATTATACGAAGCTCCTCTTGCAATGGAAAATGAGCATTTAGCCGAAGTTGCATGTAAATGCCTTAACCTTAACTGTCCTGAGCCGGATTTGGATGATTGGAAATCAATGGTAAATTCCGCAAAGCATCTCACAAAAGAAGTTAAGGTAGCTTTAGTCGGAAAATATATTGCTCTTCATGATGCTTATATCAGCGTTGTTGAGTCACTTAAACACGCAGGTTATTTTTATGGAGCAAATGTTAATATTAAATGGATTGATTCTGAAAAAATTGATATGACAAATGCTCATGAACTACTTGGTGATGTATGTGGTATACTTGTTCCCGGTGGTTTTGGTTCCAGAGGTATCGAAGGCAAAATTGCAGCAATCAATTATGCGCGTACTAAAAACATTCCGTTTCTTGGTTTGTGTCTGGGAATGCAGCTTTCAATAGTTGAATTTTCCAGAAATGTAATTGGTTATGGTGATGCGCACAGTATAGAACTTAATCCGTCAACCACACATCCTGTTATCCACCTTATGCCTGATCAGGAAGGTGTTGATGATATTGGAGGCACATTAAGGCTTGGCGCTTACCCTTGTACTCTTGCCAAGGACAGCAAGGCTTATGAACTTTATGGTGAAGATATAATTTATGAACGTCACCGACACCGTTACGAGGTTAATAATGATTACAGAAAAGCTCTAATCGAACATGGCATGAATTTATCAGGCATTTCTCCTGACGGACGTATTGTTGAAATGTGTGAAATTCCTTCTCATCCATTTTTCGTTGCTACACAGGGACATCCTGAATTCAAGAGCCGACCTAATCGTCCTCATCCATTATTTAAAGGATTTGTTAAGGCCTCTATCGACCTTAATGAAAGTAAATAGAAATTTAGAAACAAAAAAAGTAAGTATAGTTGTTATACTTACTTTTTTTATGTCTCTTATTTCTATATTAATTGCTAGTTTTTAAATTTGACTGCTGTTCCGCTAACCATTATTTCAGATGCGCCCTGTGTTACTGAACTTGAGCAAAATCTTACGTTCACTATGCCGTCGGCTCCCATGCTACCTGCTTCATTTACCATTCTCTGTATAGCAAGTTCTCTTCCTTTTACCATCATATCTGTGTAAGATTTCATTTCACCACCAACGATGGTTTTAAAACTGCTCATAATATCCTTTCCTACATGTGCGCATTGTATTGTTGCGCCTTTTACCAAACCTATTGTTTCAATTTCTTTTCCTGTTATAAAATCTGTTGTTACTACTATCATAATAATCTCCTCCTTAAGTTTTTATATATCTCCAGAGTCTGTCTATATCTTCTCTGTCGGCATAATTAATTCCAATTCTCTTATCTAATATATATTCGGGCTTATATCCATCATCTTCCAGCCATAGTTGTTTTGAGGTTATAAGATTTTCATAATTAAATGTACAATCAACTGACATTGCCTTTGTAACGCGCCCCGGCCCGTTATATATTATTACATTGCCTGTTTTTTGAACTTCTTCCACACCTCTTATAAGAACAGCTTCGGGAAAACCTTTAGGTCCTGTAACTATATTAAGCAGACTGTGAATTCCATAGCATAAATAAACATATGCCAGCCCTCCCCTTTCATACATTATTTTTGTTCTTTCAGTTTTACCATGATGCGCATGACAGGCTGTATCCTCTTCACCATAATAACACTCTGTTTCTATTATTCGAAAACGATTAATTTTACCATTAATTCTTCTGCATATAAGCTTTCCTAACAATTCCGGTGCCAATTCTGTTGCCGGACGCTTATAAAATGTTGATGTCAGTCTTTTGCCCGGCATATTATTTTCTCCAATCCAATCCTTCCTGTTTGATTAATGCATCATAATATGTGTACATCTTCTGAACACCCCTCTCAAGAAAGAAATAATGATTAAGATAAGGGACTAACATTCCTGTCAAACCAAGTGATAATATGCCGACTACAATATTTTTAGCATAAAAATTAAACATAACCGTTCCGATAGTCATTAACGCAAATGCAAGAGTTACCATAAGGTGAATATGACGTTCATTTTGAAAAAATTGAATTTGAATCAAAAAATCCCTTTTTACTGTTTCCCTCTCCTGCGGTGTCATCTGCTCTGATACCGCCTTTTCAATATAACTCATGTAGTCTGTCATGCGTTTTCTCATTATTAATAAACCTCTGTTTTTATTAACTCTGTCCTATTATCCCGAATATTTTAATTAGTGATGGAATAACCTGATACCTGTAAATGCCATGGCCATGCCATATTTATTGCATGTTTCAATAACATTATCATCACGAATAGAGCCTCCCGGCTGTGCTATATATTTAACGCCACTCTTGTGGGCACGTTCAATATTATCTCCAAATGGAAAGAACGCATCTGAGCCAAGTGCAACATCATCAAGTGTATCAAGCCATGCTCTCTTTTCTTCCCTGGTAAAGACTTCCGGTTTAACCTTGAAGGTTTTTTCCCACGTTCCGTCTGCCAGAACATCCATATAATCATCACTCATATAAATATCTATTGCATTATCTCTGTCTGCGCGTCCGATATTATCAAGAAATTGGAGTCCCAATACCTGTGGTGACTGGCGCAAATACCAGTTATCCGCTTTTTGTCCTGCCAGTCTTGTACAATGGATTCTGGACTGCTGCCCTGCTCCTATACCAATTGCCTGTCCACCCTTTGCATAACAGACTGAATTAGACTGTGTATATTTAAGTGTTATCATTGATATTGCAAGATCAATTTTTGCAAGGTCCGGAATTTCTTTATTTTCTGTAACTACATTTGAAAAGAAATCGTCATCAATATGCAATTCATTTCTTCCCTGCTCAAATGTTATTCCAAATATTTCTTTGTGTTCTATAGGTGCCGGAATATAATCCTGATCAATCTGAATTACATTATAGTTACCCTTCTTCTTTTGTTTTAAGATTTCCAATGCCTCAGGCTCATAGCCCGGAGCAATAACACCATCAGAGACCTCTCGTTTAATCATAAGAGCTGTAGAAACATCACAAATATCAGATAAGGAAATAAAATCTCCAAATGATGACATTCTGTCTGCTCCTCTGGCCCTGGCATAAGCACATGCCAATGGAGAGAGTTCCCCTAAATCGTCCACCCAGTATATTTTCTTTAAGGTGTCCGTAAGCGGAAGCCCTACTGCTGCCCCTGCAGGTGAAACATGCTTAAATGATGTAGCTGCTGGAAGACCTGTTGCTTTCTTAAGTTCTTTTACCAGCTGCCATCCATTTAATGCGTCCATAAAATTGATATATCCCGGTTTTCCGTTTAATACCTGAATTGGAAGTTCACCTTCCTCCATATAAATTCTGGATGGTTTCTGATTAGGATTACATCCATATTTTAACTGTAATTCTTTCATTATTTTTCCTTTCACTATATATAACTACTTATTCTTGTTTACTATCCTGGTCTCGTATCTTCCTGTTTCTATATCAATAAATCTCACAAATAGAGAGACTTTATTATCATTATCAAGACTATCCCATACTTTTCCGGTAAATTCATCAATATTTCCAGATATATTAACCAGCTCAGGTTCACCTTCAAAGCTTGGAAGAGGATTTCCATCTGACATATATGTGTGTATAAACCTTCCCTCCCCGGCTTTTGGGCAGTCATATGTAAATGTATATCTGTTGCAGCATGATGAATCACCATTATTACTCTTTAGTATAGACATTGAATAATTGTAGGTTCCATTCTTTATTTCCATAAGTCCTGAAATTCTAGGTGTAAAGTTTGGTGCATCCGGCTCAAACTCTCTCGTTCTTAAAGACTCTTCAAAAGTTTTGCCCTGTTTCATCAAATCATAAATAGTATCTGTCTGGTCACCATTAGTAACTATAGTATAGTTATCCAAAACTCTTACAGGTGAATAAATAATAAGACTTGGGTCTTCCAGTTTGTCCGGATCAAATGCCTGAGTCTTAATTCCTTCCCCCTCTGTTATAAATACCCTATTTCTTGAGTTGGAACTTCTTCCCATTATAAAATAGGCTGTTACAGCCTGTGAACCATCAGCAGATCTACCGATAACAATACCTCTTCCCGGATATGTGCTTTCAGATAATTTACTGCGTATAGATGCTTTTTCCATTATTTCCTCCATTCTTCCCTTATGGGTATACACAAAAATCCTCATGTGCGTTTATATTGATTATATAAAACACATAAGGATTTATCAATATTTTAATATAATAAATTGTTATTTTTTTCCCTTTATCTATTTAATATTTATTCAAATCTAAAATTAATTTTCTATACTCCATGTTACCAGATTAATTCTTGAATAATAGGTAAAAGTAACTTTACCTTCTTTATCTGCAACAAATGAAAAATCTCTTGGCATTGCCATTTTACTCCAGTCCTTATCTGCATATACGCAAAATTCATATTCAGTACCTTCTTTACATGTTCCCAATGTTACCTTATAAACTCCCGGGCTCACCAATTGCATTTCATCAAGCCATTCATCACCGATTGCCCAATAATTTGAAAAAATACCTGCATCCTTTGCTGACCAGTCCGTAGTACTTCCTACAATATAGTATTTCTTTACTGCTTCGTATTCATTTTCATAAAGACTGTCATCATACAGATAAATATAGTAATCCTCCAAAAGCTTACCATATAAATCATTGTTCTCATAGTCGCTTAATGTAATAAGTGAATTTCCTTCTCCATCTATAAATTCCAGTCCTGTTTCATTATAAGTAAATTCAAAAGAGTACCAATTGGAGCCCTCCTCATTCATCTCACACATTTTATTATTATATTTAACTAATGGTCCGGATTCTTCACAATAATAATATACCTTATGTATTTCATTTTCTTTCATTGTAAAAATATCCAATGCCGGCAATGCTCTATGTTCAAAATCAAACAGCGTTGTATTAGTAACAACATTTGTCTGTACAGTATCATTTGTTTCATTTATATAACTTCCCACTCCACTTTGCACTACGAAAATAGGGTCCCAGTAATATGCGCCTATACAACGCCCGTTTTTTACAGATTTTATCCCATTAAATAGCTCTTTCAAAAAATTTTTCTGTCCATCAGGACTGCTCTCATAAATTTCTTCGTAAGCACCATTATTAGAAAGCTGGCCTACATACCCATCTTCTCTGTATGGGCTATAATTATAACCTGTTTCCATTATAAGGATATCCTTATCAAATCTTTCGGATATTATATCAGCCCATTCCACCAAATCACTGACTGTAAGCGTTTCTGCCCAAAATGGATAGTAAGAGCCGCCTATTACATCATAATCCACATTATATGTTTCACAACTGCTAAAGAACCAATCAAAGGTCCCCCCGCAGTCTGTACTGGTAATATTGTTGCCTGCTCCACCCAGATGCAGCACGATTTTTGTATCTTCTGATGTTTCTCTTACTGCTCTGGCACCTGCATTCAGCAATTTAGCAAGATTTTTAAAGCTGTCTTCTTTTTCCCATGAGTTTCCATATGGAAGTAATATTCCACCCTGTATCTCACCACCGAGAGCAACGTAATCCGGCATTGTTCCCTGTGCGTCCATTTGTTCTAATACTTCCCTCGTATATTCATAAACTGCATTTTCAAGATAATCAAGTGCATCATAAAAATTCATGCTCTCTATTGCCTGTTTCCACTCAGAAGGGATAGCTTCATTGCCCCAATAATCTGAGTAAGAAAAAGCCAGTGTAATGCTCATATCATATTCTTTTGCCCTCTTTGCAATATTCAGAATATCCTCTGTAGTCTGGTAATATTCAGGTATATATCCACCATCTGTCCCATTCCCTTTCCCCGGAGTGTTATGCAGTTCAAGTTTTATTGTTTTTATTCCATTGTCGGCGAGAATCTTTACCGGGTCTTCTGCTATCCCATCTGATGTATAATATATTGCACCATTATCTTCTTCACAGGTAATTCTTGATATATCCCCTCCAAACAAATTCTCATATGCACTGCTTTGGTCTTGTTCACGTTCAAATTTACAATTATCAACCCATATGTAACTGTCTGAATTTAACTCTATAGATATACCTGTTTTTGTATTTCCATCATCTGATACTTTGATACCCCTCACCGTTACCATTACCCATTCATCTGATACCGGTATGGCTGTTATGCATGGACTTTGACAACTGCCATTACCATATAAATATGAAATTGCCGATTCTTCACTATTTTTCATATAAGCCGTAAAATAATAATATCCTGATTCCTGTCCTGTAAATTCCTGACATATATTAATTACACAATGTCCTTCTGCACTGCAATAAAGACTTTTGGAACCCTCATATGCATCAGTTTCTGAAGTTTTTATTTCATAATTACCATTTCCATTCACATTAAAAGTCCAATTGTCTTCTCCTTCTTCAAATCCTGCATTTGCAAATTCCTGCGACAACCGGGTAGGTTCCTGTATGTTGCATCCACTTAATCCTGTAATGTAAATTGTCTGTATAAAGAGCAACATACATATTGTTATAACCGATGCTCTGCTGTTATATAATCTTTTGTTTTTCATATAAATCCTCTTGCAAATTGTATGAATATTGTCTGAAATATTTACATATACACTTCCCATACTGATTCTTGACACAAAATAAAATTGTGATATAACTTACTAGGATGATTTTTAAATTTTTTACAAAAATTTGTGAGGATAACCTATATGGAAACTTATGAAATATTAATGGATCTTGCCCTTATAATTATTTTTGCCAAAGCTTTTGGTCTTCTTGCCAGAAAATTAAATGCACCACAGGTAGTGGGAGAGATTATTGCGGGGCTGGTTTTGGGTCCATCTGTTCTGAGTATGGTAAATGAAACTGATTTTATTTCTTACATAGCAGAAATCGGTGTTGTTCTTCTGATGTTTTCAGCAGGTCTGGAGACAAACTTAAAAGATTTATTAAATTCAGGAGTAAAATCATTATTTATAGCATTATGCGGCGTACTAGTTCCATTGTTTCTGGGTACAGCATACTATATGGCTTTCTATGGACCTGCAGCAATAGGAACCAGTGAGTTTTACCGTGCTGTTTTTATTGGTGTAATCATGACTGCCACTTCAGTGAGCATAACCGTAGAAACGCTTAAGGAACTTGGGAAATTAAAAACTGAGCTTGGTACTACTATTGTAAGTGCCGCCATAATTGATGATCTAATAGGAATTATTGTTCTTACTTTTGTAATTGGTTCGGCAACAGCTTCTGGTGGTATTTTTACGGTAATTATAAAAACCATTTTGTTTCTTATACTTGCTTTAATAATCGGATTCATTGTATATAAAATATTTAAATTTCTGGATTCCAGACATCCAAGGACACAGCGTATACCTATACTTGGTTTGGGAATATGTTTTATATTTGCTTATGCAGCAGAAAAATACTTTGGAATTGCAGATATTACAGGTGCCTATGTTGCCGGTGTAATGCTTTGCAATATTAAAGATGCCCCATATATAGATCGTAAAATGACTGTAAATTCATACATGATTTTCAGTCCTGTTTTCTTTGCCAGCATAGGACTTAAAACAAACCTTTCTGAGTTTACTTCCGGTATTCTATTATTTACAATCGGATTTATTGCCGTAGCACTGATTTCCAAAGTAATTGGCTGCAGTCTTATTTCCAAATGCTTTAAATTTAATTGGCATGACTCTATAATGATTGGTATAGGAATGATGACACGTGGTGAGGTAGCTCTCATTGTTGCACAAAAAGGTCTTACTGCCGGTATTATTGATTCAAAATATTTTTCGTCAGTAATCTTACTGATTGTAGTCTCTTCCATACTTACACCTATACTTTTAAAGGTACTAAGCAGCAAAGAGTAGTTCTGCCTGTGTATATTTTATTCGTTTGTTGCTGCTTCTATATACTTTCTTATTATAGAGCAGGACTTATTAAATAATTCCATTTCCTCTGCTGTAAGATCTAACTCAATAATTTCTTCAATTCCATTTTTACCAATAACACATGGAACTCCGGCATGTATGCCTTCCTGTCCATACTGCCCTTGCAATAATGGAGAAGCCGCCATAATTCTGTGTTCATCATGGAAAATTGCTTTTGCAACATCTGCAACTACGAAACCAATACCAAACTCTGTAACACCTTTGCCACGTATTATGTCCATTCCAATCTTATGAGTACGCTCCAAAATATACTCTTTGGTAAGTTTCTCGTATTTCTTTTTACCTGAAGCAATTAATTTTTCATATGGCTTGCCGCCAATTGTAATAGTAGAAAACGGTATCATAGAAGAATCGCCATGCTCTCCCATTGCAAAACAACTAATTGACTTGCGGTCTACATGTGCTATTTCACTTATTGTTCTCCTAAGTCTTGCTGTATCTAATGCAGTTCCCGTACTAAAAACCCTGTTAGCCTCAAGTCCTGTATTTCTTCGTATATAATCTGCTATTATATCTGCAGGATTAGAAACCGATATAACAATTCCCTTTATATTTATCTTATTAAAGTTATCAACAACATCTTTCGCACATGCAATAGATCCACTCATGACATCAAATCTGGTCTGCCCCGGCATTCGCGGAACACCTGCAGTCATAACTATAATGTCGGCATCTTCACAATCATTATAATTGCCTGTACGTACCACTACTGAAGACTCCATAAATGCAATGCTGTCAGATATATCCATAGCCTGACTCTGAGCCTTTTCTTCATCAATTCCTATAAATACAATCTCATCACATATTCCCTGAATTGCCAGTGCATACGCACAATGTGAGCCTACATGTCCGGCACCAATGACAACTACCTTCCTTTTTGAAGACATCAACATTCCTCCTGTTCATTATATAGTGTATTATAAATCGTATTACTTATTATCAAATGTCCGGCCCTGTTAGGGTGAGGATCCAATGAAGTGAGACTGTTTTGTGATGATTCTTCTACATTTACCAGTTTATCACTTTGTACGGAAAAAGCAGTATATACATCTGCCACCTTATATCCACATACATCTTTATTATTAATAATTATCTTATTAAGTTTTGTAACCAACCCATCTGTAATCTTGCTAAGCTGAGCAGTTGTTCCGTTTACCTCCAAAGGAATATTAACATTTGCATATGGATTATATATAGTCTGAAATATAATTACTGCATTGTCGTTAATTGAGCGTATACTGTTTATAATGTCAGGAATATCTGTTTCGAATACTGCAATCCCTTGTGCTGCTTTATTCAGGAATTCATTATAACTATTGCTTACATCTTCTTGTGAAATACCTGTAGTACTACCTGTGAGTGTTTCTGAATGATATTTCATATAAGTCTTTGAAAAATCCTCTACTTCACTAAGCACATTATTGGCTCCTATGCTGATTGTTATAAGGTCGGCCTGTGCAAGTTTCCTGGCTTTACCGGCATTTATATATTTAATTAATTCTGTGCTTGTCTGCCCATCTATTCCATAATTAAAATCTTCACATACTGAATCCTGTTTACTGGTAATATCATTTGCCAGTATTCTTGAATATCGCTGTTTCTTTAAGTTAGTCAATCCGTATCCATGTGCAATAGAATCACCAAGTGCAACGTATACTGTATATTTTTCTTTTGCGGCAGCTGTAATCTCTTCTGTTGTAGTTTCTGCCAGTGAGGTGCCGTCCTCCTGTGTATTTTCATCCTTATGATCTGCGCAAGCTGTTATGGCAGCTGCCGATAATACAATTATCATCTGTAAACATAAAACCTTCTTAAATCTTCCCATACTAATTACCATATAAACCTCCGTCTATACATATATTATTTTTATTCCATATTTAATTATTGTACTATTTTCTAATTTATATAATTTCCATATATTGCAAAATCATCAAAAATACCATGCCATTTATCATCTGCATATGCAGTAACGGCTATATATAAGTGCCCGTCTTTATCTGCACAACTTACAAGCGTGTGCTTAGCTTCTGAAGTAAAGCCTGTCTTACCTCCTATAATCATTACTCCTTCAACTTCGTCGCCATACATTCTGCTATACATAGTACTGGTAAGAAGTATGCCATCAGGATGTTCAGTAGTAGATTGCGTAGTATACTGATACGTACCCAGTATTTCTGCACATATTTCATTCTTCATTGCATATTCCATAATCATGGCCTGTTCTATCAGAGTAGTGTAATGATTAGTATCATGCAATCCCGATGTATTAGTAAAATGTGTTCCTGTAAGCCCCATTTCTACACATTTTTCATTCATAAGTTCAACAAATGCATCTTCTGAACCGGCAATCAGGTCTGCAAGTCCTACTGCTGCATCCGCACCTGAAGGAAGTATTAATCCATAAAGCAAATCCTTTGCTGTTACAGTTTCTCCTGCTTCAAATCCTGCACGTGAAGCTTCATCCTGTACTAATGGTGCTAACATCTCATAATCGAATGTAACTGTATCCTCAAGGCTTTCCAGATGCTCGACTGCAACTATCAGAGTCATTACCTTAGTCATTGAAGCCGGATAAATAGTTGCATTGCAATCACGGCCGGCAATTATCTCTGAGTTATCTACATCCAGAAGTGCTATATAAGGGCTTCTTATTTCTGCATCTGTAATAGTAGTATAGGAACCACTGATAGCAGGATATTTTACTGTAATATCCTGCTTATATGGATACTTACTTTCTGCAGACTCTTCAGATTTTGATTCCTCTTCTTTTGCGTCTTCCTTGGCATTAATTGTCTCCGATACATTAGCAAGCACCGTTGATACATTTATTGTCTTGTCACCACCACTTTTAATAATATCAGCAATGCTGCTTACGCCCAAAGCTCCTGCTGTTATTATCATACACACAACAAAAAATAGAATTATATCTCTTTTTATTCTCTTCTTTTTGCGTCTCTTTTCCCTTCTTCTTTCCTTTATTCGTCTATATGTCTGACTCTCATCATTATATTCTACTTCATTATAATTCATTTTCTAATCTCCACAAAGGGCATCACATTAAGTGATGCCCTATATTTTTTAACTTTATTTAGTTATACTCTATTTGCAGATATTAGTCAATCAAACTGTCCTTATTATTGACAGAAACACTGTTGTGGTCAAGTATTTTTGTAACACTACGACCTAATTTTTGCCACAGGGCTTATGCAGCCCCATAGCGTGCCTCGAATGGCGTTTTGTAATTATTATAAGAATGCGGACGCACATGATTATAGTGTACATACGCGAATTCTTCGACAGCAGTATAGAGTTCTTCTTCAGTATGATAATAATGCTGATAGATTAAGTCATTCTTCAAAGTGTTAAAGTATCGTTCCATTGGAGCATTATCATACGGATATCCGGCTTTACTCATACTTTGAGAAATGCCAAGGCTTTCACAGAACTCGGTATACTCTTTCGATGTATACTGGCTTCCCTGATCTGAATGTACCAAGAGTTTGCTTAAATCGATTCCAGGTTGAGAATCAATTGCTTTTTGTAAGGTTCTCTTTGCAAGATCAGCCGTGATATTCCTGTCTGTAATGCCGGCTATTACACTCCGGTCATGAAGGTCAATTATTGAACAATTATAGCGTTTGCTTCCGTCAGTAAGGAATAGGTAGGTGAAATCAGTACACCATTTCTGATTGATGCTATCAGCTGTAAAGTCCTGATTCAGCTTGTTTTCAAAAACTTTATGTGCAGTACCATGCTCATAGTTTTCTTTTCTCTTGCGGGAGACGGAATACAAATGCAATTCCGTATTCATGTATTTATGAACTGTAAGACGGCTTACATCATAGCCTTTCCTTATCAGATAAGCATGAATGGTACGGTATCCATCCACACCACCGTGAGAGTGATAGATTTCACAAATGGAAGATTTGATTTCATTCTTGTGTTGACGATAATCAGCTTTTCGATTTTTCAAGTAATTATAGTAAGCATTTGGAAAGATGTTGAATTTCTTCAACAGCCATCTTAGTCCGAATTCAGGACTATATTTTTGAATAAATCGATAAGCCTCTAATCGATTTCCTTCGCAAAGAATGCCGCCGCTTTTTTTAAGAAGTCATTTTCCTTTTGTAGCTCTGCAAGCTGCTTCTTCAGCTTAAGATTCTCTTTCATATAATCGTAATCGGCTTGGGCTTCTTCGTTAGTTTGGCATTCTGAGCGGAACTGGTTGGTCCAGTTAGAAATACTTGCATGTGATACACCGTATTCAGCTTCAAGACTTTTGAGGGTTCTTCCCTCTTCAAGATGAAGACGGACTATCTTCTTCTTAAATTCTGTTTCATAATGTTGACTCATTTGTAACATACCTCGTTTCCTCCTAATATTATATCTTATTAGGTCGAGGTGTTACAACTTTAGTTTAGCACAACATCCTGTCTTTTGTGTTTGCCTTGATAGGTTTCCTCACTAAAAGGCAAAAAAGTAAGCCTTAAAGTTCAATGTTCGCAAAATCTTTACAAATGGAGAATGGAACTGCTTGCTGGTATATTATAATTAAAACTTTAAATAGCCTTGCTGTTTCCAAACATCTAATGTTGCTTGTGCTTCAAAGGCTAAAATAGGGTTAACCTTACTTTTCGCTAATGCTGACAAAACGTTTTTTGCTTCTGAAACATATACACCAAATCCTAGGCAGTGTGCCGCAACAAGAGCTTTAGTACGATCATTTTCATTTAGTAATAATTCTAAGAGGAATGATTTGTCTAGTTCGCCTTCGATTTGATAAAACAATTTGCCTAAGTGCTTCATTGCAGCATTATGTCGTTTAACATCCTCTTTTTTAGTGCAATCACTTAAATCCGCACAATATAGAAGATATAGTTCCTTATAATCTGTCATCATATTTTTACTCCAAACATTCTTAACACCTTAATTCCCCACTCATATTGTGTTTTAAAACTCTGTCCAGCAAGCCAATTTCTAAATGTCATTCCGTTTGTAAAACTTTGAATACTGCTATAATATGCGCTAATTTTGGTGTGAACAGAATTACTGATATTTATAACATTGTTAGAGTTTTGAATCCAGTATTTTGAAAATCCGCTTTTGCCTATTTGACATTGCTCAACAATATGATGCCATTGTTTTCCTTCGCCAGCAGATCCTAATGAGCGTTTAAGTGCATTAAATGACGAAAATCTTGCACCTCCGCCTTTAGTGATTGAAGTTGCTGCTGTCGCCACACCATATTTAGCGATTAAAGCACCTGCGCCCCAACCGACAAGAGCACCAATGGCACCTCCGGCAACGCCATAACCCACTACATATTTCCAGTATTTCCATCCGTCGCCAGGTGAGTAGCCTTTCTTACTGGCTCTGTATGCACCGAATCCGCCACCTACTAAAAGGCCAATACCCGCACCAATAAGAACACAAGTCAGTGTAATGCTTTCACCGGTTTCATCTTTGAATATGACAGGATTATTATCACAATAAGCATATACATTGTAACCTAATAATCCAGCGCCTTCATCAAATTCGCCATAATCAACATTAGGTTCAGGGCTGATCCATCGACCAACCTCAGGATCATAATAACGGCTCTGCAGATAGTACCAGCAGGTCTCTTCATCATAATAATAACTTCTGTATCTTATTGGGTTAGCCTCGGCAATCCAACCATTTCCATTATAATCTAAAAGCTTGCCCCATGCATCATAAAGATATCTTACTACTTCATTTCCTTCATCATCATAGATTGCTATTACATCTCTCTGAAGATTCTTCTTATAATAGTAGGTTCCGTTATAAGAAGTTTCATCATCATCACATATAGTGAACCCTACAATCTCTCCGTCTCCCTCATAAATATACTCTATTGTTCTGCCGGTATGTGCATTCCATTCTCTTACAAGGTTGTTTCCATCATATTCATATTCAATGGTTTCTTTTTTAGTTCGCAGATTATTCTGGTTGTATTCAAATGATATATTATCTGCACTACTCAGACAGCGTCCTCTACACCACTCTAAATCTAAACCTTGATATGAGGTTGGATTTCCTGCCTCGTCATACTCTATTGCACCTCCGTCTATTGATACTAACTGGTCTTTTATGCCAGTTGTGGCATATTCATACTCTGTTTCGTAGGTTCCATACTCATTAGGGGTTGTTCCATCTTCACTTTCATATTCTGTTACACATATCACATTTCCTGCATTGTCATATTCGTATTCATACACTAAATATATTGTCTGTTCATAATATATCCATTCCTTTGTAAGCTGTTCCATCCGGTCATATTCGTAATGATATGTATCTACTCCGTCAATCTCTATGTGTGTTATATTTCCATATGTATCATATCTATATACTATTTCAGTACCATCACTGTATGTAATGGTTGTTTCATCTTCGCCATACTCTGTAATGGTTGTAATTATATCTTCTGCGTCATCTCCTGTACCATTATATATTACCTGGCGGGACATATTTAAATCTTCGCTCTCTGATATATTTCCATCTATATCTATTCCATCACCATTTACTACACTTTTTTCACAAAGGCCTCCGTTTACCAGCTCCGTCGTTGTCTTTGAATATGCAGCATCATCAGTTTGTTTGCTATAACATGTAGTTTCAAATGACTTTGATACATCTGTAAAAACACTGGTGGCACCATTATAAACTGTATACTCGTATGTATCAACGATGGTATCCTGAGTTATTCCGTCTTTATCTTCATCATTATCATATGTATATTCTCTGGTTTTTGTATATTTCTCGTTGGAATTTTTACTTTTTGTAAAACTTTCTATTCTTCCATTATCTGTATCTGTGTAGGTATAATCATATGATATTTGTGTTGTTGTTGTATTATCTTCAAGATATATTACATTTCCTTCTGCATCATATTCTATTACAAAATCAGGGGTAGTCTGATTACCATAATCATAGTATATTTCATCCTTTGCAACAACATCAAGTGCAGTTTCGTCTTCGCCATCCTTATACCGTGTTGTTATAACTGTTACATTCTGCCCGTTCCCATAAGCTGAATTGTCCCTTGTTACCATAAGGGTTTCGCCAACACCCAAAGTGTCTTCATTTTCAGTATTGTCAGTAACCGTTGTTGTTGTGTTTTTAACTATCGTCTGGTCATCAACTGCAACTCTTGAATAATCATACTCAGTCTCATCAACTGTCTCTGTTCCTGTTTCAAAATCATACCGGAAACCGTTACGGTATACACTTGTCATTACTCCGTCTTCATCATATGAAAACGTGTTTACATAATATTCTCCATCTACATACGATATAATTACAGTATTGTTTCCTTTATTGTCATAAAAATACTTTGTCGAATCTGCCTGTGTGTCATAAATTGTTTTTGTAAGGCCATCATATATTCCATACACAACTGTTGTTGTAACATTATCTTCAGTATGCGTTTCCGTCCTGTCATAAATACCCTGATGAATTGATACGCTATATACTGCGTTTGAAACATTTGATGCATCTGTAAGCAGTGGTTGTGTATCTAAAGAATCACTATAACCATCAAAATCAGAGTCCACAAGCCATGGATTGGTACCTGCTTCATACTCTTGCATATCTGTAAGCCCGTCTGCGTCGCTGTCTGCCGTTACAGTATAGAGTGATGGATTTGTTCCATAAACACCAGTTTCATAAAAATCCGGAAAACCATCCATATCAGAATCTTCCAACTCAGGATTGGTACCAATGTCCCAGATTTCATAAAAATCTTCCAGCCCGTCGCCATCACTATCAAGACTTGATGTCATATAAAGCGGTTTTGAAGTAATACTTACTGTTTCCTCTCCTGTATCTTCATCGGTTGTTGTCTCTTTTGTGACTTCCATATATTTATCAATCGTTACTACATCTGATAAATACTTTTCTTCTCCAAGTGTTACTACTGTTCTAAAACTTACTGAGCCCATAAAATCATCAACGGTCTGGTCATCGTCATCTTCCGTTAATGTTGTCGCCACATAGTCTTCTGACTGAATTTTATTGTTAAATACAGCATCTATTGTCAATTCTGTTTCTGTAACAGGACTACCTTCAGAATCTGTAGTAAAGGTTCCTGCTTCTTCAAATGTCCCTCCATTATATGAAGCATAAAGAGTGGATGATGTAATGTTCTCTATATCGTCTTCACCTTCCGGATACCAGGAAAGACTTATTGTTTCATCCCCCTGCTGTTCATTTCCATCATCATCTGTATATGTTCCATCATCATAACTGCCGTTCATATACACAGAGCCATCATAAACTGCATCTACATTACACCATCTTGCAAGAAGCACATCTGATTCATTTGAATAAGCATCTGAAAGTTTTACTCTTACATCATAAAACCCTTCATCATAGTCATCAGCACCGATATCAAATGTAAGAGTACTTACTGTGTATGTTTCATCCTCTTTTGTATATGTATTTGTGTATACTCCATTATAATCAACCTCTTCATATGTACCTGTCTGACCGTCCCCTGTTATCATACACAGAACACTGTCTAATCCGTGATCTCCAAGTGTAATGCCTGTTACTGTTGCTGTAACCTTATTGTTTGGAACATCCTTATAAAGGGTAATTCCTGTTGCTGACGGAGCCTCAGGGTCATAATAATACATTTGTGTGCTTACACTGCTTACATTTCCTGCTGCATCAACTGCCCGTATGGATATCTCATTTACGCCCGGTTCAACATCTTCTATCATGGCACTTCCCACAGCCTCTGTCGAAAGCGTTGAATAACTTCCGCCATTTATGCTGTACTGCATTTTACTGAAGCTGTAATTATCCGATGCCGTCCAGCTGATAGTTGGAAACGATCCCGAATATTCATCTTCGTTAGTAGATGGTGACATACTCCTGCTTGAAATGACCGGCGCTGTTGCGTCTATTGCAAAC
>JBJEMK010000048.1:0-4315 GCA_051879635.1 Eubacterium sp. | reverse complement strand
CTGCTTAAAACCAAGATCGGCAAAGTGCTTTACATCCTCAGAAAAATCAAGATTATCTCTTGTAAATGTTCCTCGTATGTAATAATTGGTCTGATTTCTGCTCTGAGCCATATCTATAAATTTGGGAACAATCAAATCGTAACTGCCCTTCCCATTTCTAAAAGGTCTCTTAGAATCATTTACTTCCTTACGTCCATCCAGGCTCATGACTACATTCGCCATTTCCCTGTTTGCGAATTCTTTTATTTCATCATTGAGAAGAACACCATTAGTAGTGAGAGTAAATCTAAACTTTTTATTGTGGATTTTCTCCTGTGAACGTCCATACTCAACCAGTTTTCTGACTACATCCCAATTCATCAATGGCTCGCCGCCAAAAAAGTCTACCTCAAGATTACGTCTGCTGCCTGAATTAGCAATTAAAAAATCAAGTGCTGCCTTTCCCACTTCATAACTCATAAGAGCTCTTCGTCCATGGTACTCGCCTTCTTCGGCAAAACAATATTTACATGCCAGATTACAGTCATGTGCAATATGCAGACACATAGCTTTAACAACCGTTTCACGATTCTTAAATCCGTCTATGAACTCTTCGTATATATCTTCTGTATAAAGTAACCCGTCATCTCTTAATGACCTGATTTCTTCTATTGACTCCAAAATGTCCTCTGTAGAATACTTGTCCTGTAGTTTATTAATTATAGAATCCGTGCTTTCATTTTCAAATAATGGCACTACATCATAAGTTACATCATCTACCACGTGTACTGCTCCACTGTTTACGTCCATAACTATGTTATAGCCATTATTTTTATATTGATGAATCAACGCAATTCTCCTTTCAAATAGTAGTTAATAAACGTACTATAACAGAGTCAACGCATGCATCGACTCTGTTATTACAATTATGCATAATAAATATGCCAATAGTATTAATTATTTATTATTTTCGCAAGTCTGGTTTCCTACTGTACAGGATGTTTTACAAGCTGACTGGCAAGATGTCTGGCATTCACCACAACCTGCTTTTTTCATTGTATCCTTTAATGTTTTTGAGTTTAATGTCTTTACGTGTTTCATAACAGTCCTCCTAAAAATCTCAATTAACAATGATTATAGCATATATAAGAAAATATTAAAAGTACTTTTTCATGAAATCATTCCTCCAATCATTCCGGAAATTCCGCAAAATGCCAGAAAAATAACTCCGTTTGAAAGTGATGATGCAAATGAACCCGTTATAATTGCAGATATTGCAGTAACTATTATAAAGTAAACAAGTCCAATAGTAATTCCCCAAAAGAATCCTCTGCTTCCCATGCATTTTCCAATTACAAATCCGCCGATAAGATTTACTGCTATGTATATTACTTTTATGCCTATTTCCGCCTGACTTCCTGTAAGTTTCATCTTATATTGTATAAAGGCCATAATGAGTACCAGCATTATGGTCAATATGAACATTACTGCAAGACTCATTAAAAATTTTCCTGCCCTTGCCCTATTTGAAATTTCCATAATTTCTCCTTACATCTCTTGCATCTAACTTTTATATATATTTTATTAATATATAGTTATGTTTTATTGACAATATGCATTGAATTTTGTAAAATGCAACTAATAAATTTATTAAGGAGAATTATATGCGTCCTTCTGACGCGGCATCTTTTGTCGCTCTTTTAGCACTAATTTTATTATCTGGTTTTTTCTCATCAGCTGAAACTGCACTAACAACATTAAGCAAAGTACGTCTGAGAATGCTTGTTGATGACAACAGAAAAAATGCACTTTTGCTCCAAAAAATTGTAAGTGATTCAGGTAAAATGCTCAGTGCTGTTCTTATTGGCAACAATATCGTTAATATATCGGCCTCTGCACTTGCTACTATTACTACACAGAACATATTTGGTAGTTATGCAGTAAGTATTGCAACCGGAATTCTTACCCTTCTCATACTTGTTTTTGGCGAGATTATTCCAAAAACAATTGCAACAATATATTCAGAACAACTTTCATTAGCATATGCCAAGCCAATATATTGTATAATGATTCTATTTACTCCTCTTATTTTTATAATAGAGAATTTTTCCTGCACGCTTTTAAAACTGTTTCATATAAATCCTGCTGATAAAGACATTCATATTACAGAAGGTGAGCTTAGAGTTCTAGTCGATGTCAGCCATGAAGATGGTGTTATAGAAACAGAGGAAAAGAAAATAATCAACAACCTGTTTGATTTTGGCGACACGGATGCCAAAGATATAATGGTGCCGAGAATTGATGTTTGCTCTGCTGACATTAATTCAACATACGATGAAATTATGGAAGTATTTAAAGCCGGACAATATACACGTATTCCGATTTATGAAAATACAACTGATAATATTGTCGGCATTCTTAATGTTAAAGATATTCTTCTCAACCCTCCTGCTGACAATTTTAAAGTAAGCAATTATATGCGCGAGCCACTTTTTACCTATCTGCACAAGAATTTAAGTGAACTTCTTATGGATATGAAAAAAGCTGCCACTAACGCAAGTATTGTTCTTGATGAATATGGCGTTGCTGTCGGTTTGGTTACAATGGAAGATATTCTTGAAGAAATTGTGGGGGAAATCCGTGATGAATACGATGCAGCTGAAGAAAATCTGATAAAACGTGTTTCCGAAAATGAATATACAGCAGAAGCACAGATGAAGCTTGACGATATAAATGATTTTATTGGCACATCTTTTGATTCAGAAGATTATGATTCTCTTGGAGGTCTTATAATGGGGGAACTTGACCGGCTTCCTAAGGTGGGAGATTCCGTAGAAATTAACAAATGTACTCTCACGGTTTTAAGTGTAAGCAAAAACCGTATTGATACGGTTCATATAGTTATTCACAAAGAAAATAACTAATTATAATTTAATAAATATTTTAAGGAGGTTTTTATGAGACATTTAATAAGTCCTTTGGATTTTTCTGTTGAAGAATTGGACAAGCTTCTAGAACTTGCTAATGATATAGAAAATAATCCTGACAAATATAAAGATGCGTGCAGGGGCAAAAAACTTGCAACTCTTTTTTATGAGCCCAGCACACGTACCCGGCTTAGCTTTGAAGCTGCCATGCTTAATATGGGAGGTAATGTTCTTGGATTTTCAGAAGCCACTTCAAGTTCCGCTGCCAAAGGAGAAAGTGTATCAGATACAATAAGAATTGTTTCATGCTATGCAGATATATGTGCCATGAGACATCCTAAAGAAGGTGCTGCCCTGGTTGCTGCCAATAAATCAGGAATTCCTGTTATTAATGCAGGTGATGGTGGGCACCAGCATCCCACTCAGACTCTTACAGATTTACTTACAATCAAATCTCTAAAGGGACGTCTTGGAAATATGACTATAGGCCTTTGTGGTGATTTAAAATTTGGACGTACAGTACACTCTCTTATAAATGCTCTGGTACGTTATGACAATGTCTCTTTTGTACTTATATCGCCTCCTGAAC
Organism: Eubacterium sp.; assembly: GCA_051879635.1. Lineage (GTDB taxonomy): Bacteria > Bacillota > Clostridia > Lachnospirales > Lachnospiraceae > JBJEMK01. The sequence goes on along the minus strand of JBJEMK010000048.1, from coordinate 820 downwards.
TCAGAATTCCCAACTACATAAGGGAAAATGTTCTGGATGCTAATAATATTAAATATAAAGAAGTTAATAAACTTGAGGATGTCATTGGAGAATTAGAAATACTATATATGACAAGAGTCCAGAAAGAACGTTTTTTTAATGAAGAAGATTATGTCCGGATGAAAGACAGTTATATATTGAGCAAATCAAAATTAGACCTGGCTCCTAAAGATATGCTTATACTTCATCCTTTGCCACGTGTTAATGAAATTTCTGTTGAAGTAGATGATGACCCAAGAGCTGTTTATTTTAAACAGGCGCAATATGGAGTATATGTAAGAATGGCTCTTATACTTACATTATTGGAGGTGACAGTATGTTAAATGTTGGAAAGATACAAAATGGATTCGTATTAGATCATATACAGGCCGGAAAAGCAATGTCTATTTATGAATACCTTCAATTGGGCAAGCTTGAATGCACTGTTGCCATTATAAAAAATGCAAGAAGCAATAAGATGGGACGAAAAGATATAATTAAAATTGAAGGACCTCTGGATATTGTTGATTTGGACATTCTTGGTTTTATTGACCACAACATAACTATTAATTTAATCAAAGACGGAAAACTTGTTGGAAAAAAAGCCCTTGAGCTGCCTGAAACAATTACTAATGTTCTCAAATGCCGCAATCCGAGATGTATAACCTCAATTGAGCAGGAATTAGATCATGTATTTGTTCTTACTGACAGAGAAAATGAAATTTACCGCTGTAAATATTGTGAAGAAAAATTAGGAAAACTTCTAAAATAAATGAGTAGGACTATAAGCCGGGTTATGTCG
>JBJEMK010000047.1:0-4332 GCA_051879635.1 Eubacterium sp. | reverse complement strand
AGACAAAAATTGTAAAATTAACAAAAGGTTTTGTTTTCTTGAAAAATAGATATTTTATAGATGATAAACGACTGGTAATTGTTCCAACAAAATGTAGTGCAGTACGCATGAGAAGAAAGCTGAAAAAATTAGAGTTTAAATTAAAAAATGGTTTAATTTCATATGATGATATTTTACAATCTTATAAATCATGGGAAAGTCATTTACTTGGAACTAAAAGTTATAAAACAGTCGAATCAATGAAAAAGAAATTCAATCAGTTATATATTGATAATTTCGCCATTGATTATAAAAGATATATCGGATAGGAGGTAAGTGCAGTGTTTTATAAAATAAAAAAAGATAATGAAATTATTGATGTATTAAACGATATTACTTTTGTAAAAATTCAAATAACTCATAATCGTTTAATTATATGTCCTGAAAAATTTGCACAAGGTATATTATCTTCAAACGGAGAACATATTTGGTTTGTTGACGGAATGATTGAAAAAAATGTTAATGGCTATGAAACTGTTGAACTTGTAGAGATAGATGAAGAAGAATATAACATTTTAAAAGAAGCTTTGGAAAGTAACCAATCTATAGAAATACCACAGGAGCCGGAAGAATCAGAAGAAGATAATGAGCCAACAGAAGATGAAATTAATACTCTCGAATTTGTCAGGGAGTCTAAAATTAATGAAATGAGTGCAATTTGCAATACTATGATTACGCAGGGTTTTGATGTGGTTTTATCCGATGGAAAATCGCACCATTTTGACTTTTCTGTAGATGACCAGCTTAATATGATGTCATTGAAAGAATTGCTTATGGCAGGAGAAACATCTATACCCTATCATGCAAGTAATGAACCTTGTAAATTTTACTCTGTAGAAGATATACAGATTATCTTAAATTCCGGGACAAATTTAAAAACATATCATATCACCTATTTTAATGCTTTAAAACAATATATTAAATCATTAAGAAGCATTAACACGATTAGCAAAGTATATTATGGTATAACCATACCAGAAAAATATCAATCAGAAGTATTGGTTGCATTGTTAAATTCAGAAAACTGTGAGGGCAATTAATGAACCAATTCTTTTTATCAGGACGAATAGCGAATACTCCGGATGTTAGAATTAGCCCTACTCCAAATAAGTCAGTTGCACATTTTTCTCTCGCCTCTAAGAGAGATTATTCAAGTGTGACTGACTATTTTACTTTTACAGCATTTGGAAACAAGGCTGAATTTATTAAGAAGTATTTGCATAAAGGAATGCAAGTTTATATAAAATCTCGGATTCAAAATAATATTTATGAAAAAGACGGAAAGAAAGTTTATGACTTTGACTTTATAGTTGAAGAAATTGAAATACCAAACAAATAGGGAAAGGTGATATTTATGATTAATAATTCACAACAAGAATTTATAAACCAAATTGGCATACTGGCACAAAATGATATGAAAAATACTGGAGTGTTAGCAAGTTTGACGATTGCGCAAGCAATATTAGAAAGTGGTTGGGGCAAAAGTTCATTATCAACTGTCGGAAAAGCATTGTTTGGTATCAAAGCTGGCACGTCATGGAAAGGCAAAGTTTATAATGCTAAGACACAAGAATGTTATGACGGCTCTACATTTGTTACCATAGATGCGGCATTTAGAGCTTATGATAGCTGGGAAGAAAGTATTAGTGACCATAGTGCTTTATTATGCAGCTTATCACGCTACAAAGATGTCATTGGAGAAATAGATTATAAAAAGGCTTGTAAAGCTATACATTCTGCCGGGTATGCAACAGACCCAAAATATGCGGACAAGCTAATCAATTTAATAGAAACATATAACCTAAATCAATTTGATGTTATTAAGGAGGAAAATATTATGAGTAATATTACATTAGACAATACACCTGATACATGGGCTGTTGAAGCAGTTGAATGGGCGAAAACCAACGGAATTTTAAAAGGTGACGATAATGGTAATTTAAAATTGCATGATGTATGTACAAGACAAGAAGTATTGGTATTTTTAAATAGATATGATAGTTTGAAATAAGAATTGAGGTGACTTATATATGAGTGCAATAGAAAAAGTTTTAGCAATCGCATCTAATGAAGTTGGTTATCTCGAAAAGAAAGACGGTAATTATCTATATGATAAAACAGCTAACGCTGGAAGCGCTAATTATACAAAGTACGGTTATGAAATGCATAAACTTTATCCTGCTACAATGGATTATCCGGCTGCATGGTGTGACTGTTTTGTAGACTGGTGTTTTGTTCAGGCTTTCGGAGCAGATTTAGCAATGAAGATGCTACATAAATTTGATGATTATACCGTTAATTCGGCTGGGTATTTCAAAAATAATGGCGAATGGTATAAATCCCCTAAAGCCGGAGACCAGATATTTTTCACGAATAGTAGTGGTGGTATCTGCCATACTGGCATTGTGTATGCAGTAGATAATACATATGTATATACAATCGAGGGAAACACTTCTTCTTCAAGCGGAGTAATTGCTAATGGTGGTTGTGTAAGGAAGAAATCCTATAAATTAAATTATTCGAGAATTGCAGGATATGGCAGACCGAATTATAGTTTAGCAGAGAAACCATTTGAGTGGACTGAATCTGCTGTAAATTTGATAGGGACTATTACTGCAAGCATTTTAAATATTAGAAAACAGCCTACTACTTCTGCTGATAATATTATTGGTCAGCACGCAAAAAATGATGTTGTTACGATTTGCGCAAAAACAAATAACGGTTGGTACAAAGTAAACTATCCTAATATCGGTATTGGGTATATTTCTGGAGATTATGTTGTTACACAAGAGATTGTACCTGAAAAACCTCAAACTCCTTCAGAACTTGCACCTGAACCTATTCCTGTTTTAGATAATACTCCAGATACATGGGCGAAAGATGCTATTGATAAATCTATTGTTACAGGTATTTTGAATGGTGATAACCTCGGTAATTATGGTTTACATAGTAATTGTACGCGTCAAGACGTGATTATATTTTTATATAGGCTACATAAAACACAGTGAGATTTTTAAGACAGTTAATATTATTTATAACAGGATTTTGCCTTTATATAACTATAGAAGTATGTTATAGGGGTTATTCATATCCTCTTATGGGAGTTTGCGGAGGCATTATCTTATTAATTCTTGATAGAATTAATGATAAAATATCCTGGGATATGGATATATTATTGCAAGGCTGCATAGGTTCATTAGTTACAACATTATTTGAATTTGTTATTGGCAGTATATGCTTAATTCTCGATTTTAATTTGATGTGGGATTATTCAAACTTGCCTTTAAATTTTGCAGGAATTATATGTGTACCATTTAGTTTAGTATGGATTGTAATTTCAATTATAGGAATATTTATTGCTGATGCCATAAACTATTATGTGTTTGGCAAAATGCCAGTTCCATATTATAAATTATTTGGTCATATAATTCTAAAATTTAAAAAAAGATGAAGATACCTGTTTGGTTTAGACACATAAACAAAATAAAATTTTAACTAAAATTAAAGGTTGGAGTGTAAAAATCTCCAACCTAATTTTTTGCGTTTATATATTTATTTTAAATCACAATCAATGGTTATTATAATTTAAAATAAGTATATAAACTTTTAGAATGAGGGTGTTAGCAACCTCTTTCTAAGTTTTGTACAATGACCATAACGTTCTATCATTATAAAGAATTGGAGCGACATCTATCGGGATTGCTTTTTGTTCACCATTTTCGACTCTTCTGTCTTTTTTACTCATATAGTAGTTATTAATTTGTGTGGCTATCATTATTATATCATTTTGTATAATTGCAGTTCTTGTTGAATCATCCCATTCGACTGTACAACCCAGCTTTTCACAAATAGCCCTCAATGGAACCATTGTTCTGTCCTGATATATGATTGCTCCTTGGTCAGTTTCTAACAAGCTTCCATTTACATATACGGAAACATTTTCTACGGCAAAAGCATTCATGTTTGATAACGATAGAACAATAATACATATAACTAATAACGCAGTTATTCTTTTCATAGCTTACCTCCTAATCAAAATTCATTGGTATGTCTGGAGCTTGATTCTGCGGATGCACAGCATGGTATTTACTCCCACAGACCGGACAAGACGGTTCTTGTACAGTATTTGTGCCTTGTTCGACATTTCCTTCAGCTGCATCGTTGTTATTGGAATTGTTTGTTGCTGAATTTGGTTGTTCCGTATATTGTGCTGTATTATTGTTATTAAATTTCGTATTTTTATCGTTCGTTTTAGTTTCATTGACATTGAATTCGTCTTTGATTGTTGTTCTC
>JBJEMK010000046.1:0-17907 GCA_051879635.1 Eubacterium sp. | reverse complement strand
ATATCATAGGAAGAATGGGCATCCCATATCAACAAAAAGGCATTTCAGTTATCAGTGTTACTCTTGATGCGCCAAATGACATTATTAACACACTATCCGGTAAATTAGGAAGACTTAATGGAGTTTCAACCAAAACTATTTATTCAAAGGTATAAGTGTGCAGAGCGTTGTAAAAGTGGCAGCATTCTATATAAAATATAAAAAATTAAATATTTAGTTCACATATCCAACACAAGATTATCACATAATCCGTTAAACTTTTAATTATAAAATCTGTTTAATTAAATGGAGATATTTATGGCGACAAGTTACATTTTTAAACGAATTGAAAAGAAGTATTTGCTTAATCAGGAACGGTACGATTTATTAATGCAGACAATTAATGAGAATATGACGCTTGATGAATACGGACTTACAAGGGTATGTAACATATATTGCGACACGGATGATTTTGAACTTATAAGACGTTCGATTGATAAACCTGTATATAAAGAAAAGCTAAGGCTTAGGACATATGGAATTCCTCAGGGAGGAGAAGACCGGTGCTTTCTTGAACTGAAAAAGAAATATAAAGGTATAGTTTATAAGCGAAGGATAAAGACCACGCTGGCAAATGCAATGGAATATCTGAATTCAGGCATAAAGATAGTTCCTAAGAATGGAAAGAATATAGAAAGAGATTTACAGATATTAAAGGAAATAGATGAGTTTATTCAATATCATAATACCAGCCCCAAGGTGTATATTTCATATGACAGGATGGCGTATTATGGAAATGAAGATGTTAATTTCAGGGTTACTTTTGATATGAATATACGCAGCAGATTTACTGATTTGGATTTAAGGCATGGCGATTATGGTGATGCACTTATTGACAAGCCATATTATCTTATGGAAGTAAAAACAGCAGGAGGCATTCCTCTCTGGATGGCACATAAACTCTCTGAGTTAAAAATATATCCACAATCATTTTCAAAATATGGAAGAATATATGAACAAAATTTCAGGCAGCTTATGGCTGCAAAATAGGAGAAAATTATGTTAGACAGTATTTTATTAGAATCAGGTAGTACCACTGCGTCATTAGACCTCGTTACAGCATTAATATGTTCAGTGGCATCAATATGTCTGGGTTTGGTGATTGCATGCGTATATATGTTTTGTGGAAAAAAGTATTCCAAAAATTTTGTAGTTACACTGGTAATACTTCCGATATTAGTTCAGGCAGTTATAATGATGGTTAATGGCAATCTTGGTACAAGTGTTGCAATATTGGGGGCGTTTAGTCTTGTAAGATTCAGGTCAATTCCAGGAACGGCCAAAGAAATATGTACAATATTTTTTGCAATGGCAGTAGGACTTGCAACAGGAATGGGCTATATTGGTTTTGCAGCAATTATAACAGCAATTGTATCATTGGTAATGATAGTGCTGTCGCTTACACGATTTGGTAATAAAAATAGTTCAAGCAAGATGTTAAAGATTGTTATCCCTGAAAATCTTGATTACGGTAATGAGTTTGATGATATTTTTAAGAAGTACACAAAGAAAGCAGAATTAGAAAGAGTAAAAACTACAAATTTAGGAAGTATGTTTGATTTAACGTATGAAATAACATTAAAAGAGAATATTAGTGAAAAAGAAATGATAGATGAACTCCGTACTAAGAATGGCAATCTTTCTATTTCGCTCAACAGAATGGAAACTCCTATAGAAGAATTATAAAGAGGGTGTAGCATGAAAAAGAAATATTTATGCATTACAATGGCGCTGATACTTATAGCAGCGTCAATCGGTGGATGTGGTTCAAATAAAGTATCTGACAGTCCGGATATAGAAGAGACTTTGGAATCTTCGGAAACTTCTGCGCAATCAATATTTGCAACTGCAGATGATATGGCTGATTATGTTATAGAATATAAAAACAGTGATATGCTTAAGGATTGGAAAACAAAAAAATATACGGATATTACATTTAATGGAACAAATGCCACAATAAATGGTAGTGGAGCAACTGTTGATGCAGGAACACTTATAATAAATCAAGAAGGATATTATGTGCTCACAGGTATATTTGAGGGAAGTATAAATATATCGGTAAGTGACACAGAAAAGGTATATTTAATCTGCAATGGTGTAAGCGTAACATGCAGTGACGGACCTGCAATATATGAGAGCACGGCTGATAAAGTAATTATTTCACTTGTTGATGGAACCCAAAATACATTTACTGATGGTAAAACATATGCAGATACAAGCGAAAATGCACCTAATGCTGCAATTTATTGTCAGGACAGTCTCACAATAAACGGAACGGGAACTCTTCTTGTGAATGCCAATTATTATAATGGAATCACAAGTAAAGACAAACTCAAAATTATGGAAGGAACTATAAATATTACTGCGGCAAATACTGGAATACTTGGAAGGGATTTGCTTATTATAAAGGCTGGAAATCTTGCCATTGATTCAATGGGCGACGGAATGAAATCAACTAATGCGGACAATGGAGAAAAAGGAATTATTTATATTGAAGGCGGTACATTTGTTATAGACTGTGCTACAGATGCGTTGCAGGCGGAAAATGCCATAAAAATAACCGGTGGAACCTTTAATATTACAACCGGTGGCGGAAGCAGTAATGCAAGCTCTACATCAGATATGAGTCAGAATCATCCGGATATGGGCAATCGAAAAGGCGGCCGGGATAAAAGTGGAAATGGCTGGGGAGACTGGGGCGAAAGCACCACAGAGGATACCACTAGTGCCAAAGGAATAAAGGCAGTGACCGGTATTTATATCTCAGGCGGTACATTTAATATAGATTCATCCGATGATTCAATACACAGCAATAATTTTATAAGAGTTACAGACGGAGAATTTGCTGTCTCATCGGGTGATGATGGAGTTCATGCAGATGACACTATGGAAATTAATGGTGGAAATATAAATATAACAAAGAGTTATGAAGGAATTGAGGCAGCGTATATTATTGTTAATAATGGAGACATATCAGTTGTATCAAGCGATGATGGATTTAATGCTGCAGGTGGTAATGATGGCTCATCAATAAATGGAAGAATGGGACAGAATAATTTCGAAGCTGCAGGAGATTACTATATTAATATTTCAGGTGGAACCATATATGTTGATGCAGATGGAGATGGCGTAGATTCTAATGGAGATATTTATATATCAGGAGGGTATACGATTGTAAACGGTCCTGAAAATAATGGAAATGGAGCGATTGATTATGCAGGGTGTATGGAAGTGTCGGGTGGCATATTTGCAGCTTCAGGAAGCTTGGGAATGGCACAGGCCCCTTCGACGTCTTCATCACAGGCAAGTATTTTTGCTAACACAAGTAGTGTAATAAGTGGAGAATCAACTATCGTACTCAAAGATGGAGATAATACTCTTATATCATTTGACTCAGATAAAAGTTTTTCATCAATAGTAATTACCACGCCGGAACTTACTGTCAATGAAGATTATATACTTTATATTAATGATGCTGAATATTCAGTAACAGCAATACAGGGAAGCGACGCATCCGGCATGGGTGGGTTTCGTCCATAATATATAATTTCATATTATAATATTTAATATTATAATGATAAAATGTATCTGATATATGAGCAAGGATATTATTGCTTATAAGTCAGGTGCATTTTTTGTTATTTTGTGTATAATGGTGTTAGAAGATATTGTGGAGGCGTATATGAAAAGTCTGCTTGTGGCCATAAATTCAAAATATATACATTCTAATGCTGCAGTTTACAGCCTTAAAGCATATGCGGGTAAGTTTGATATTGATTGTGAAATAGAAATTGCAGAATATACAATAAATAATCAAACAGATAATATACTTTTTGATATATACGAAAGAAAGCCGGACATTATAGCGTTCTCGTGCTATATATGGAATGTGTCCATCATAAAAGAACTGGTAATAGAATTAAAAAAGGTTATGCCTCATATATATGTGTGGATTGGCGGACCTGAGGTTTCATATATACCTGATAAATTCCTGCAGGAAAATCCTGCATTTGATGGAATTATGTGCGGGGAAGGTGAGGAAACGTTTAGTGAATTGCTTGAAGCTTATGTAAAGTCAGAATCCCTTTCACAAACTAAGAGAATGGACGAACTCCTTGCAGATGTAAAAGGCATTGTGTATTCGGATAGTAAAAGTCATATTGTACACACGGCTCCTCGCCCGGTTATTGATATGGACAGCATTCCTTTTCCGTATTCTAACATTTCAGATTTTAACAATAGAATAATATATTATGAGACAAGCAGGGGGTGCCCGTTTACATGCAGCTATTGCCTGTCATCTGTAGAAAAAGGTATGCGTTTCAAAAGTATAGATATAGTAACACAGGAACTTCAGTTCTTTTTAGATAATAATGTAAAACAGGTAAAATTTGTTGACAGAACATTTAACTGCAAGTCAGAACATGCATTAAAAATATGGAAATATATTATAGATAATGATAATGGAATTACCAACTTTCATTTTGAAATAGCCTCCGATTTGCTTGATGATGAACAGCTACAATTATTTAAATGCATGAGACCGGGACTGATTCAGCTGGAAATAGGGGTCCAGACAACAAATAAAAAAACTCTTGCTGCTATAGGCAGAAAAACGAATTTTAATAAACTTACAGATGTGGTAAATTACATCAGAGGGATTAATAATATACATCAGCATCTGGACTTGATTGCAGGACTGCCATATGAAGATATTACTTCATTTGAAAAGTCATTTAATGATGTATACAAACTTAATCCCAATCAGTTGCAACTGGGATTTCTAAAGGTTTTGCATGGAACCAGGATAGCCTTTGAATATGGTGGTAAAGATATTATTTTTAGAAATACTCCACCATATGAAGTGCTGTCAACGCAATGGCTTTCCTTTGATGAGTTGGTAGAATTAAAGTATATAGAAGAAGTATTGGAAATATATTACAATAGCGGACAGTTTAAAAATGCGATAAAATACATGGAACAGCATTTTGAAAGCGCATTTAATATGTATTTACAGCTTGGTATTTTTTATCGGGGGTATAGCAGAAATGGGGAACTGCATTCAAGAATAAGTAAATATAATATTTTACTTGAGTTCATGATTATGCAGGGTATGAATAAAGAGATAAGCACCGAATTGGTAACTTTGGATGTATATTTGCGGGAAAATATAAAGACAAGACCAAAATTTTGCAGAAATCTTGATGATGAAAAGGATGGATTTAGAGATTTTTATAAGAATGAGGCAGAAAACAAGTTATATTTAAAGGGATACGAAAGGTTTGATTATAAACAGATATCTAAGATGACACATATAGAGGTGTTTGAAAGAAACCCGTTTGAGATATCAGATAAAGGCATTGATAATATGCAGAAAACATATGTGTTGTTTGATTATATAAATAAAGATATTATTAATAATGAGGCAAAGGTCTTTGTATTTCAAAATAATTTGCAGCATAAAATACAGGAGATAACTAATGAAAACTAACAAATATGTAAATGAAATACTCGCTCTGTTAGATGAACATTATACAACAGAATATAAGTGTTATCTCAACCATGACACACCATGGCAGCTGCTTATAGCTGTTATTTTGAGTGCTCAGTGTACTGATGAAAGAGTTAATATAGTTACGAAAGACTTATTTGTAAAGTATGATTCTCTTGAAAAATTTGCAGAGGCGGATATACATGAGCTTGAAAAGGATATATATTCTATCGGATTTCATCATGCTAAGGCTAAAAATATAATTGCCTGCACTAATAAACTTATAAGTGACTTTGGAGGACGGGTGCCGGAAACTCTTGAAGAACTTACCAGTCTTGCAGGGGTTGGGCGTAAGACGGCTAATGTCATAAGGGGTAATGTTTATCATGACCCAAGTATTGTTGTAGATACACATGTTAAACGTATTTCAAAAAAACTTGGATTCACACAAAATGACGATCCCGAAAAAATAGAATATGATTTAATGAAAGTACTTCCTAAGGACCACTGGATTTTATACAATATTCAGATTATTACACATGGACGTACAATATGTACAGCAAGAAATCCTATGTGCGATGAATGTTTTTTGAGAGAGTACTGTCCTGGAAAAAGGAGGACATAATAGTGCTTAGAGATTACACGGCGGTTGATATCGAAACAACAGGAATTAACCCCAAAAGTGACAGGATAATTGAAATTGGTGCTGTCAAAGTCAGGGATGGAGAAGTTATAAACACATTTTCAAAATTAGTAAATCCCGGAAGGGAATTATCACCATTTATTATACAACTTACCGGGATTACGAATGCAATGCTTAAGGATGAAGAATTTATAGAAAGTGTACTTCCAAAGTTTTGTCAATTCTGTGGAGATGACATTATTCTGGGCCATAATATAATGTTTGATTTTGGCTTTCTTAAACAAAATGCATGTAATCAGGGAATTATTTTTGAAAAAAAAGCAGCGGATACTTTAAAAATATCAAGGAAGGTATTACCTGAGCTTGAAAGTAGAAAATTAGATTTTTTATGTAAATATTTTCATCTTAAAGATGAAAACCATCACCGGGCATTAAATGATGCCATGGCATCTGTTCAATTATATAATTTGTTATGGGAAAAGTTTGGTGTAGATTTTCCGGAAATATTTGATGCGGTACAGTTGAACTATTCAGCAAAAAAACAGACGTCGATAACACCTCGGCAGAAACAATATCTAAAATCGCTCATAAAATATCATGGTATTGTGTACAATATTGACATTGATACACTTTCCAAAAGCGAAGCATCCAGAATAATAGACAAAATTTTGAGTGAAAAAGGACGAATTTTAGGGGTTTAACTATGAGGGGTGTTGTGTTATAATAAAGTTTACTTTAGACATATAATTAGAGGTAATTAAAATGATCAATTTTAATAATACAAAAACAAAGAAAACCATTTCAGCAGCTATTATAGTTGTTATTGTACTGGCAATGGTTGTAACAACAGTTTTGGCTTATATTTAATTTGAATTTTACAAATAAAGGTGAATACAATGAGGAAAAAACTAGTAATAACTGCAATAATTACAACATGCATTATTTTCACTATGGCGTCAGTTTCCTTGTGTGCAGGTAAATCTGAAAATGAAACCATCAGTAAAGGAGTATCGATTGATGGAACAGATGTAAGTGGCATGACTCAAAAGCAGGCCAGAAAAACTATTAAAGCGCAGATACAAAAAATACTTGATGCAGAGGTATCAATTGAGGTTAATGACAATATAGTCAAGACCACAGTATCTGAGCTTGGTTATGAGTGGACCAACACAGATGTTATAGAAGAAGCTCTCAGCCTTGGAAAGAGGGGAAACATAATAAGGCGTTATATGGACTCTCTTGATATTGAGAATGATGGGAAAGAGCTTAATATTGAAATGTCTGTTTCTGAAGACTCCATAGAATCAAAAGTATCAGAATTATGTGATGAATATAATATAGAAGCAAAGAATGCTACTCTTACACGAGAAGGTGGAAGCTTTTCCATCACAAAGGAAGAGAGTGGTATTATTGTTGATACATCAGCAACAGCTCAGAATATATATACATACCTGACACAGGACTGGGACAGAGCATCAGCCATAGAGCTGGAAGCAGTTACAAAGGTTGACCAGCCCCAATATACAGAGGATGACTGTAAACTTGTAACAGATGTACTTGGAACTTATTATACGGAGTTTACTACATATTCAAGTTCATATAATAGAAATAAGAATATAGAAAATGGTGCAAGACTTCTTAATGGAATAGTTTTATATCCTCAGGAGCAATGTTCGTTAAATGAACATCTTGAGCCATGGACTGAAGAAAACGGTTATTACGCTGCAGGTACATATCAGGATGGAGAAGTTATTGACAGTCTTGGCGGTGGTATATGTCAGGTGTCGAGTACATTATATAATGCGTTGCTTTTATCGGAAATTGATATAGTTGAGAGATATCCGCATTCCATGGCTGTAAGTTATGTCCCATTGGCAGCAGATGCAGCCCTGGCAGGAACCTATAAAGATCTTGTTTTTAAGAACAATACAGATGCTCCTATTTATATCGAAGCGGATTATAACAGCTCAGGAACTCTTACCTTTACTGTGTATGGGCATGAGACCCGTGCTGAGAACAGGACTATCGAATATGTAAGTGAAACAATTTCTAAGACAAATCCAAAGACAGAGATTACAAAAGATCCTGATCAGCCTAAGGGTTATGAGGAGATAACGTCTAACGGACATATAGGATACGTTGCAAAGCTATGGAAGTATGTATATGAAGATGGAGAGCAAGTAGATAAGATTTTAGTTAATACAAGTACTTATGCAAGTTCTCCAATACAGAAAATTGTAGGTACGGGCGAAGAAGAAACAGAGGAAACTACCAAGAAAAAGAAGAAAAAATCTTCTGATGAAACAACGACAGAAGAGGAAACTACTACAAAGAGCAGTAAAAAGAATTCAGAGACTACAACAGAGGAAACCGAATCTGCTGATGATACGACTAAAACGACTGAATAATATAATGGCGGCATTGTTATGCCGCCATGAAAAATATTGGAGAAAGTATGAAACGTGGGAAATTTTCAGAACCCGCTCTTAAACGCTCAGTTTTAAAAGGGATTTCAAAAGATAATGAATTTGTAATGAATTATGCCGGGATAGGCGTTGATGCAGCCAGAGTTAAGATTTGTGGTGATGCATTGATATGTACGCATACAGTTAATTATGCTATTCAGAATTCTGAATTGTATGCAGTTACAAAGTGTGTTAATAATATATGTGCAGCAGGAGGCAGACCTGTAGCCGTATCAGTTTATATCGGAGTGCCGGAGTCTGCCGGAGAATGCGCATTGAAGAAAATAGTTTCCGGTCTGGACGATGCATGCAGGATATATGGAATCAGCATATCTTCAGGTCATACAGAAACCATATCTGACGGATATGATTTTATAGTTGTTGTTACCGCGATAGGAGATATAGACAAGAATATAATTGGATATACAAAAAATAAAGATGATGCACAGGAATTTGATATAGTAATGACTAAAGCTATAGGAATTGAGGGGACTGCAATTATTGCGACAGAAAAGGAACAAGAATTGTCAGAGCGTTTTTCACCTTCTTTTCTCAGTCAGGCCAGAGACTTTATCAAACATATAAGTATTATGAAGGATGCAGAGGTTGCAATGCAGTTTGGAGTACATTATATGCATGACGTTTCATCTAATGGAATCTATGGCGCACTGTGGGAACTTGCATCATTTTTGGGAACCGGAATTGAAATAAACCATCAAGACATTCCGGTATGGCAGCATACAATTGAATTAACAGAATTATATGACATTAATCCATATAATATGATGTCGGGTGGTTCTTTAGTTATTGCAACGGATAATGGAAATGCACTTGTAGAAGAATTTTTACAACATCAGATACAGGCTGCAGTAATTGGAAAGACAACACATGGTAATGACAAAGTTATTGTAAATGGTGAAGAAAAACGATATTTAGAGCCTCCAAGAGGCGATGAAATATATAAAATTTATAAATAAGGAGTGTGTCTCATGAGAGAAAAAATTTTGAGTGTAATTGAAAAGAACAGCAAAATTGATTTAAAAGAACTTGCAGTAATGCTGGGAGCCGAAGAAGCCGCGGTTGCGAATGAGATAGCCGCCATGGAAAAGGAAGGAATTATCTGTGGCTATTACACATTAATTAACTGGGATAACACAAGTAATGATAAAGTTGTTGCACTTATCGAAGTAAAGGTCACACCACAAAGAGGACTTGGGTTTGATAAGATTGCGGAGCGAATATATAATTTTGAGGAAGTAAATACGTTATATCTGATGTCAGGTGGATTTGATTTTGCATTAATACTTGAAGAAAAGACAATGCGTGAGATTGCACAGTTTGTTTCAGATAAGCTTGCTCCTATGGAAATGATACTTAGCACAGCAACACATTTTGTGCTCAAAAAGTACAAAGACTACGGAGTTGTCCTTACAAAGCCAACAAAAGATGAAAGGATGATAATAACGCCGTGAGAAATCCATTATCAAAAACAATACCAACAATACCTCCGTCAGGAATCAGAAAATTTTTTGATATAGTAAGCGAGATGGAGGATGCAATATCATTAGGGGTTGGAGAACCTGACTTTGACACTCCATGGCATATAAGAGAAGAGGGAATATATTCTTTGGAGAGAGGTCGCACTTTTTATACATCTAATGCAGGTCTTAAAGAATTAAAGGTTGAAATAACTAATTATATAAAAAGAAAACTAGATTTAGAATATGACTATGATAAAGATGTTGTTGTTACGGTGGGAGGAAGTGAAGCAATTGATTTGGCAATACGGGCTATGATTGATCCCGGAGATGAAGTTATAGTTCCACAGCCAAGTTATGTTTCGTATGTACCATGCGTAAAACTTGCATATGGTAAACCGGTAATTATTGACCTCAAGGAAGAGAATGAATTTAGGCTTACGGCACAGGAGCTGTTGGATAGCATAACAGACAAAACAAAGATACTTATTCTTCCGTTTCCTAATAATCCAACAGGTGCAATTATGGAAAAAGAAGATTTGGAAGCAGTCGCAAAGGTCTGCATAGAAAAGGATATATTTGTTATCTCTGACGAAATTTATTCCGAGCTTACATATAAAGAAAAGCATATATCCATTGCATGTATTCCTGGTATGAAGGAGAGAACTATTATTATTAATGGATTTTCAAAAGCATATGCTATGACCGGATGGAGACTGGGATATGCTGTCGGCCCCGGAGAAATACTAAAGCAGATGATAAAAATACATCAGTATGCCATTATGTGTGCGCCTACTACAAGCCAGTATGCTGCAATTGAGGCTTTGCGCAAGGGAGATGATGACATAGATAAAATGCGGGAAGAATACGACAGAAGGCGTAAATACCTGATGTATAGGTTCAGGGAAATGGGACTTGATTGTTTTGAACCATTTGGTGCATTTTATGTTTTCCCTAGTATAAAGAAATTCGGGCTTACATCTGAAGAATTTGCAAATAAGCTTCTGGAAGAGGAAAAGGTTGCATGTGTACCCGGAACAGCATTTGGAGACAGTGGTGAAGGATTTCTTCGTATATCATATGCATATTCACTTGATAATTTAAAAGAAGCGCTTGCGCGTGTAGAACATTTTGTTAAAAAACTTCAGAAACTATAATGGAGAGGACATAATGAATATTGTATTATTAGAACCGGAAATACCTCAGAATACGGGTAATATAGGAAGAACATGTGTTGCCACAGGTACAAAGCTGCACCTGATTGAGCCAATGGGATTTCGCATAAATGAAAAATCATTAAAGCGCGCAGGTATGGACTACTGGAAAGATCTGGATGTTACCATATATGATAATTATGCAGATTTTCTTAATAAGAATTCTAATGCCAGAATTTTTATGGCAACTACTAAAGGTCCAAGGCGTTATACAGATGTTAAGTTTAAACCGGATGATTATATTATGTTTGGAAAGGAAAGTGCGGGTATTCCTGAAGAAATACTGGTTCAGAATAAGGAATATGCCATACGTATCCCAATGAATCCTGAGATAAGATCGCTTAATCTCTCAAACTCTGTTGCGATAGTATTATATGAAGCACTTAGGCAGAATGATTTTGAAAATATGCAGATGGCAGGTCATTTGAGGAATTATGACTGGAACTAATTAACAACTAAAAAGGAAGAAAAAGAAAATGCTGCTTGAAATTTGTCCGGCAGCATTTTATAATGTATGGGAAGTTTGCCGGACTTCTATAAATAAAAAACTAAATATGGAATATGAGATTATTCAGAAAGAAGGAAAATTATGAACAAAAAAATCCAACGAATTCTTTTAGGAGTAATGACACTTATTATGTCTGTTGCACTTTGCGCATGCGGAGGTGACAAGACGGATAAGCAGACAACTGATAAATCTCAATCAAATGCAGCTTCAGGTGGAAGCGTTGTAGTAGGTATAACGCAGGACCTTGATAGTCTTGACCCGCACAGTATGGCGTACGCAGGAACTAGAGAAGTTTTATTTAATGTATTTGAAGGCCTTGTAAAGGCTGACTCCAATGGTGATTTGATACCGGCTGTGGCAAGTGATTATACAGTATCAGATGATGCTGATATATACACATTCACAATTCGTGATGGAATTACATTTCATGATGGAAGTGAAGTTACAGCGGAGGATATTAAATATTCTGTAGAACGCTATGCTGACATTCAGGGTGAATCGTCAGCTTTTTCTATTTTAAAGGAAGTAAATATTGTTGATGAGCAAACGATTGAGATTATACTCACAGAAGGAAGTACAGAATTTCTGGCACAGCTTACCTGTGCAATAATGCCTGAAAGTAATGATGCAGATGTAAACAAAAATCCAATAGGCACAGGTCCATTTAAGTATGTGTCATATAAAGCAGGACAGAGTTTTGTTATTGAAAAGTATAATGGATACTGGGGAACTCAGGCATATCTTGATGAGGTGACATTTAAGATGGTCGCAGATTCAGATACTGCACTTATGGAATTACAGGCAGGAACAATTGATATTTACCAGTATCTTACTACAGACCAGGCAGCAGCATTAACATCCGGATTTGATATTTATGAAGGCAGTGTTAATTATGTGCAGGCACTTTTCTTAAATAACAATTATGAACCTTTTACGGATAAAGGTGTAAGGCAGGCTTTATGTTATGCAATTGATAGAAATGAAATTATAAATTTTTTGTTTGATGGTAAAAGTCATATTATAGGAACTAATATGATACCTGCATTTAAGAAATATTATAACGAAGAGACAGAAGATGTTTATAGTTATAATGTTGATAAGGCTAAGGAATTATTAAGAGAAGCAGGCTATGAAGATGGTTTTGAATTAACTATTACAGTTCCGAATAATTATGCACCACATCAGAGCGCAGCAGAAATAATTGTAGAACAGTTGAAAAAGGTTGGTATAACTGCAAATATTGAACTTGTTGAATTTACAACATGGTATAATGATGTTTATGTTAACAGGGATTATGAAGCAACAGTAGTAGCTGTAGACGGAACACTTGCACCGGGAAGTTATTTTGAAAAAAATGTAAGTACATCTTCTGTTAATTTTACAAATTATAGTAATGAAGAGTTTGACACAGTATATCAGCAGGCACTTGCTACAACAGATGATAGTGAAAAGATTGAACTTTATAAACAGCTTCAGATGATTCTGGCAGAGGATGCAGCATCTGTTTATATTGAAGACCCTGCTAATCTGGTTGCAGTAAACAGTAAACTGGGAGGATATACTTTTTATCCTGTAGCGGCACAAGATATGTCACTTGTTTATTACAAAGAATAACTAAAAAACACATAATAAAATGTAGCAGAAAGGCGGTGATTGTTATGATAAGATACATTACAGGCAGAATATGTACACTTGTACTTACTATGTTTGTAATATCAGTTATAACATTTGCCGCATTTTGTGTGCTCCCTGGTGATGCAGCAATAGTTGCATCAGGCACAAATGCTTCACAGGAAACAATAGAGCAAAGAAGAGAGGAAATGGGATTAAATGCCCCTGTTGTTGAACGTTATATAAATTGGATAAAAGGTGTTTTCAAAGGTGATTTTGGAAAATCCCTTCAATATACCGATTTTGAGGTAAATGAACTTGTTGCGGAAAGGATGCCATATACTATAATGCTTGCAATTATGTCAGTAATTATTGTAATAGGTGTTTCGATACCACTGGGCATTTTTGCGGTAAGAAATGAAAACAGTATAATTAATACAATTATCTCTGTTTTAACTCAGATATTTATGGCAGTGCCTGAGTTCTTTCTTGGAATATTAATGACTTATATATTTGGATTACTTTTAAATTTATTTCAGGCAGGAATGTATGTCTCTCCGACAGAAGATTTTATAGGGGCAGTATGCTATATGATATTTCCGGCATTATCAATAGCACTTCCTAAAATTGCAACAACAACCAGATATGTAAAATCCTCAGTCAGTGGGCAGATGTCCATGGATTATGTAAGAACTGCAAGAAGTAAGGGACTAAGTGAACATGCCATAATGTATAGGCATGTTCTAAAAAATGCATTAATCCCGGTAATCTCTTTTGTTGCTCTGATTATAGTGGATATATTGGCGGGGAGCATTATTGTGGAACAGGTTTTTGGTATTCCTGGACTTGGAAGAATGTTGGTTACTGCTATTTCAAATAGAGATTATCCTGTGGTGCAGGCGTGTGTATTATATATTACATTTGCTGTGGTCATAACAAATATAATTGCTGACATTGCATATAGAATCGTAGATCCGAGAGTACAGCTCATAAAGGAGGTGCGGTAAGATGAAAAGGTCACTCATTACAGGTATCATTATAATTTCTATAATCAGTATTGTTACCATCGTAGGTGTATTTTGGACACCATATAGTGTAACAGAAATGAACTATGAAATAAAAAATCAGGCCCCAAGCCTGGCTCATATATTTGGTACTGATAACTATGGCAGAGATGTGTTTTCCAGGATTATGAAGGGACTGGGAAATACAATGTTTATATCTGTATGTACTGTTGCCATAGGTGGTACAATTGGTACACTTATCGGTATGTTTACAGGGTATTGGGGAGGAATGGCAGATAAGATTATCATGAGCTTTAATGATATTTTATTATCTTTCCCAAAAGTATTGCTTGCACTTTTATTTGTTACTGTATTTGGACCTGGCAAGTATAATGTAATATTGGCACTGGGAATTTTATTTATTCCGAGTTTTGCAAGAATGATGCGCGGTGATACAATTAAGTTAAAAGAAGAAGGATACGTGGAAAGCGCAAAGGCACTTGGGATACCTGATATAAAGATAATGTTTAGACATATATTGCCGAATGCAAAAAATAATTTATTGGTATCATTGACAATTGGATTTAACAGTGCGGTACTTTCTGAAGCAGGGATGAGTTATCTTGGTCTGGGCGTTCAGCCACCTCAAGCAAGCCTTGGAAGAATGCTGTCAGAATCACAGGGGTATCTTATGACTGCACCATGGTGTTCAATATCTATAGGCATAGTAACAATACTTCTGGTACTGGGATTCTCATTAATAGGTGAGGGGTTAAATAAAACCATATAATTGCAAAGTATAAAAAAGTACTTGAAATATAAATATCAATATTGTATAATACCATTTGTCGCCAGACAGTGGCCCATCGCCAAATGGTAAGGCACTGGACTCTGACTCCAGCATTTCAAGGTTCGAATCCTTGTGGGCCAGTTAATAAATATGTATGAAAGCAATGGTAAATATGCCATTGCTTTTTATATTTACAATAATATAAGTAAATGTTAAAATATAAATGATACTTTTATAATTAGATAATGTTTAAAATACAGGTGAAAATATGTCTTTAATAAAAGCTAATGATGATTTTGTATTAAGAAAAATAGGGGATGACTCAGTATTGGTTCCCATTAATAAGGCGGCCGTTGATTTCGGCGGCCTTGTTTTGCTTAATGAAACAGGTGCATATTTGTGGGAATGTCTTTTGAATGGAGAAAAGTCGTTAGAGGAATTGGCAGAGTGTATTGTACGTGAATATGAAGTTGATATGGAGACTGCATTAGCAGATACGAAAGAGTTTATTGAATATCTGAATCAGAGAGAGGTACTTGTTTAAGTGCTGAGAATGACATTGCAGAGAAAATACTATGATTATTAAAAAAATATTTGAAAAGAAAAAAGATGGTACATTCAAGGATATGTTATCAGAGTCAAAATGGATGTATAAGTATGCCAGACAATTTTGGGGAATTATGATACTTTATATTATTCTTGGAATAATGAGTACATTTATGGGACTGGCATGCTCAGTTTCTTCAAGATATGCTATTGACCTTGTAATATCCTTGATGCAGCATAAGAGTATTACGGTTCCGGGACAATTGTATTTTTATATTGCAGTTATGGTAATAATGGCACTGGGTGGTGTACTGATAGCTGCTTTTGCTAACAGGATAAGTACAAAAGCAACATTAGAGGTAAATAAAAGGATACAGACGGATGCTTACGATAAAATAATGAATACAGAATGGGAGTACATATCAGATTATCACAGTGGTGATTTAATAAATCGTTTTAATAATGATATAAGTACTATATCGGGTAATGTGATAAACTGGATTCCTACATTTATAACAACTGCAGTACAGTTTGTGTCGATACTTATAGTTATTGTATTGTATGACTGGACAATGGCAGTATTTGCGCTTATGGCGGCACCAATAACACTTGCAGTATCAAGAATCCTTACCGGAAAGATGAGAAAATATAACCGGAAGATGCGTGAGATGAGCAGCAATATGATGTCTTTTCATCAGGAATCATTTGTTAATATACAACAGATAAAAGCGTTTGATTTGATTAATCCTTTTAAGAGCAGGCTGGGAAATGTACAAAATGAATATATAAAGATGTCGCTTGATTATAATAGGTTTTCAATTATGACATCATCATTTATGTCGGCAGTAGGGATGTTTGTTACTTATCTGTGTCTGGGCTGGGGAATGTTCAGATTATTTTATGGATTTATAAGTTATGGTACGGTTATTTTGTTTTTACAGCTATCTAGTTCATTGTCAAGTAGCTTTTCAGCAATGGTAGCAATGATTCCGGCAGCAATAGCAGCGACTACGAGTGCCGGACGTGTAATGGAACTATTTGATATGCCGGATGAGAAGAATGAGTGTACAGCCGCTCAAAATATAAATGATAAGGCAGATAAATTAAATATATCCGGTGGATTGAGTGTATCTTTTAATAATGTTAATTTTAAGTATAGAAAAGGAAATATAGTATTATCTGATGCTAATATTGAGGCAAAACCTAATGAAGTAATAGGACTTATAGGTGCTTCCGGTGGGGGAAAAACGACAACCATAAGAATTATACTGGGATTGCTGCATCCACAATCAGGAGAATGTGTCATTACAGATAAAGAAGGAATATCTGTCAGCGCAGCTCCACAGACAAGATGCTTTATGTCGTATGTACCACAATCAAATACAATATTTTCCGGTACGATTGCAGAAAATATGCGTATGGTTAAGCCTGACGCAACGGATGAAGAGATTAATAATGTATTAAAACTTGCATGTGCATATGATTTTATAATCAAACTCCCTGAGGGAATATATAGTCATATTGGAGAAAAGGGAATAGGTTTTTCTGAAGGTCAGAATCAGAGACTTTCCATAGCAAGAGCATTGCTTAGAAATGCTCCGATTCTAATATTGGACGAGGCTACAAGCGCATTAGATGATACTACCGCAGCAAAGGTTTTGAACAATATCATGACTTCTTATCAAAATCGTACATGTATACTTACGACACACAGGCCGGGAGTGGCTTCAATGTGCAACAGAGTATATCAGATATGTGATGGTATGGTTATACAAAAAGATAATTTATCAGAGGAATAAAATATGAGAATTCTTAGACGAATAGTTGTTACATTATTTATATTGTCGGTTGCGTTATTTGCTGCAGTCAGCATACATGACAGGGCAATGACTGATAATACATATCCGGAGATTAAGAGTAATTCTGATGTGTTGGAATTGTCAATAAATGCAGAAGATGACCAATTATTAAGTGGATTAACTGCATGGGATGATAAAGATGGAGATTTGACGGATAAGATTTTCGTTGAAAATATTTCAAAATTTACAGATATAGCATCAGGCAACATAACATACGCAGTAGTTGATTCAGATAACCATATAGCAAAATATACAAGAA
>JBJEMK010000045.1:0-4354 GCA_051879635.1 Eubacterium sp. | reverse complement strand
AGGTAATATTGCTGATGCAGATATTACATCAATGGCAGTTCAGGCTCTTGCAAATTATTATGATACCTATGATAGTGTAAAAACATCAGTAGATACAGCCCTTATGGTATTGTCAGATATGCAGGAGAGCGACGGCGGATATTCAAGCCGGGGAACAAAGAATGCAGAAAGCTGCGCACAGGTAATTTGTGCGTTGGGAGCACTTGGAATTAATCCTGAAGAAGATTTGAGATTTATTAAAGATGGAAATTCAGTTGTAGATGCATTACTTTTATATTATGATGAAACTACAGGTGGATTTGTGCATGTGTCAGACGGCAAAGTAAACCAAATGGCTACAGAGCAGGCAGCCTATGCATTAGCAGCATATGAAGCTGTTATTAACGGCGGACATAAAATATATGATATGACCAATAATGTTACTGTTTTGTACAACAGTAAAATAGTGACACAGCTTTTGAATAGCAGTAACAGTAATAGTAACAGTAGTAGTAACAGCAATACAAATATATCGGATAAAACAAGTATTGTTGGAACTATAGTAAAATATAAAGGTCTTAAATATAAGATAATTTCATCTTCAAAAGCAAGATGTACAGGTTTTTCCGGAAAGAGTAAAAAGAGCGTTGTTATACCAAGGTCAATTAAAGTTTCAGGAAAAACATACAAAGTAACATCTATAGCAGCAGGCGCATTTAAAAACAACAAAAAAATAGCAAAAGTAACCATAAGTAAAAACGTAACTATTATAGGGACAAGTGCATTTAAAGGATGTAAAAAATTAAAGACCATTATATTAAAGGGCACTAAAACTAAAAAGATTAGAAAAAATGCATTTAAGGGAATAAGCCAAAAAGCAAAATTTAATGTTCTCAATTCCAAGAGAAAGACCTATAAAAAACTGCTGAAAAGAGCAGGTGGATATAAAAAGACATGGATAGTAATCTGATAAGTAAAATAAGTAGATTTTTATTAAAAAATAAAAAAAGCATTATAATTACATGCATGATAGTTGGAGCACTTGTTTTTTCATTCTGGTATGGAGGTGGTTCAGATAGCCTGCATGGCTGGGATATCAGTAATACAACGTCGTCTATTCAGAATATTACAGATTTCGATACGGTTTTTAGTACAGAGTCTGACATAGAGCCCGAAAAAAAGGGGAATACCCGGGTGTCTGATGCGACAAGCGAAAGTTATATCGAAAATACGGATATTACAGATTCAGATGAAACCAATAATGAAACAATAGAAGATAATTCGCAAAAAGCTACCTCTGAGCCTGAAAATACATATGAAGATGAAGAAGAATCAAAAACCCGTGCTCAGGAAACAACAACTAGCAATATATCCGAAACCACGTCGAGAATATATTTAGATACTGAAACTACTAGTAGCGCACAATACTGTACAATATCTATTTCATGCGCAGCAATTCTTGATAATATGTCTATGCTTGATTCTGCCAAAACTGATATTGTGCCTGAGAACGGGTGGATATTAGAAGAAACAAAGGTTGAATTGAGCAGTGGAGATACAGTATTTGATGTATTAAAAAAAGCAACAAAAACAGCAAGAATACATATGGAGTATTCTTACACACCAATATATGACAGTGTATATATAGAAGGAATAGCAAATTTATATGAGTTTGACTGTGGAGAACTTTCAGGCTGGATGTATTCTGTAAACGGAAATTTTCCGAATTATGGCTCTTCACAATATGCCGTGGAAGATGGAGATGAAATATGTTGGATTTACACGTGTAATCTTGGTGGTGATGTAGGGAATAGATTTGAATAAATTCAAATTAGAAAGGCAGGAAAATGTATAATACATGGCATCCGATTGTTAATTTAATATATTTTATATTTGTAATTGCTTTTACTATTGTATTAATGAATCCTATATGTATAATTATTTCTCTGCTTATTGCATTTGCGAATTGCGTTTTATTAAAAGGAATTAAATATGTTCTTCGTAACATGTTGCTGCTGTTACCATTATTTTTAATAACCATATTAATAAATCCACTGTTTTGCCATGAGGGTATGACCATTATTAACTATTTTCCGGATGGAAATCCGCTTACATTAGAATCAATATATTATGGGGTGGCAATGGCTACAATGTTTATAACAGTAATATTATGGTTTATGTGTATTAATGAAGTATTTACATCAGATAAAATTATGTATTTATTTGGAAGAATTTTGCCTACATTCTCAATACTACTTACTATGACGCTGAGATTTGTGCCAAGATTAGTAAAGCACATTAAAGAGGTAGAGAAAGCACGCAAAAATATTTTACAGATAAAATATAAAAACAATATTATTGGAAATATAAAAAAGGCACTTGAAATTTTATCAATAACTATTACATGGGCAATGGATGATGCAATAGACACCGCAGACAGTATGAAAAGCAGAGCATATGGAATAGGGAAAAGAACATCATATTCAATATATGATTTTGATAAAAGAAACAGACGTTGCTTACTTATAATGATATTTATGATAGCTCTTATTATATACAATATTAGTAAAGGTGCACTGAACTTTTATTACTATCCAACAGTTAAAGGAAACTGTAGTGATATATATTCTGTCATCACATTGCTGGTTTACACAATATTATGTGCACTGCCGATTTTTTACTATACTATTGATAAAATCAAATTATCAAAGAGTATAAATAGTATGAATATACCATATGGAGAAGAGTATGTTAAACGAGTATGATATAAAGGAATTCAACTTCACATACCCTTATACAGAGGTACCTGTATTAGATAACATTAATCTGTCAATAAAGCAGGGCGAATTTTTTGTTATATGCGGATATTCAGGTTGTGGTAAAACAACATTACTAAAACATTTGAAATCTGTATTTGAACTTAATGGGGACAAGTCAGGTCAGATATTTTTTCAGGGAAGAGACATAAGCGATATAAGCAGTGAGGAACAGATAAAAAAAATAGGATTTGTACTTCAGAATGTTGAGGCGCAGATAGTCACGGATAAGGTATGGCATGAACTGGCATTTGGATTGGAAGGCTTAGGGTATGATGACAATCTGATAAGAAAAAGAGTAGCTGAAATGTCTGAATTTTTTGGCTTGTATAATGTTATGGGCAAGAAGACAGATGAGCTGTCAGGAGGAGAAAAGCAGCTACTTAATCTGGCGTCAGTAATGATAACTAACCCATCTGTATTAATTCTGGACGAGCCGGCAAGTCAGCTTGACCCGATAGCAAGAACGGAGTTTTTTTCATGTATTAGTAAAATAAACAGAGAATTTGGAACCACAATTATTGTGGCTGAACATGATTTGGAAGAAATCATCGGATTGTGTACCAGAGCTGCAGTAATGGATAAGGGTAAAATTATATGTGTAGGTACACCTTACGAGGTTGGAGAATATTTGAATGAAATAGAGCATGGGATGCTCGATGCACTGCCTGTTCCAATGAGAGTATATGAGACACTTAAGGACAACTCTGAAGGAAATAATATATGCCCAATAACAGTCGGTCAGGGTAAAAGATGGTTAGAAAATTACTGCAGCAAAAATGGCATTAATAAAAATGCAGATATAAAGTTAAATGTTACAGACGAAGTTAATAGCAACAGGAATACTATAATTGAACTTGATGAAGTATGGTTTAAGTATGAAAATAATACAAATGATGTATTGAAAGGAATGTCTTTAAAAATTAGGGAAGGTGAGATATTTTCTATTTTAGGCGGTAATGGTACAGGTAAGACTACTGCCTTATCAATAATCGCAGGGAATTATATTCCATATAGAGGGAAAGTAAAAATTGGTTATAACCATAAAAAAAATTTGAATAATAAGAAAAATATTAATATAGGAATGATTCCGCAAATGCCTGAATTAATGTTTTCACAAAAAACAGTAAAGGCGGAATTGTCAGAGGTAATTAATCAACATACAGATATTAGTTTTGATGAAGTTATAAATTTGTGCCAGCTGGATGGATGTATGGACAGGCACCCGTTCGATTTGTCGGGTGGGGAGAAACAAAAGCTTGCATTGGCAAAAATACTCCTACTTAATTCGAGTATTGTATTAATGGATGAACCATCAAAAGGTATGGATGCACAATTTAAGAAGGTCTTTGGAAAAATATTAAGAAAAATGCAAAAAAAAGGTATAACCATAGTCTTAGTCAGCCATGATGTCGAGTTTTGTGCAGAGTATTCTGACAGATGTGCAATGGTTTTTGATGGAAGTATTGTATCAATGGATGTTGCAAAATCATTTTTTGCAGGAAATAGTTTTTACACTACTGCAGCTAACAGAATGGCAAGAAACATTTTTCCAATGG
>JBJEMK010000044.1:0-18186 GCA_051879635.1 Eubacterium sp. | reverse complement strand
AAGTGAAGATTACAGATGAAGAAAAGGAAAAATGTAGAAAGGTTGCAGATGCATTCCGGGAATTGTATGACCTTTACGGAGATATGTATGTTGTTGATGCAGGTCCGTTTGGTTTTGTTCATTTAAGGTGGTATGGTGATGAAGAGTTTCAAGGCAATTCGGTATATACGGATAGTGAGGAATTGTTTTCTGACCTTTGGGAGTATTGGCTTGAATATCATTTACTGGAACCTGTTAAGGGAACACCATTAGCTGAATTATCTTATGAAGAGCTATACGAATTACTTTCAGAAGAACAAAAAGACTATTATGCAAAGAAGAAGCGTGAGTTCTTGAAAATAGCAGAAATGGAAAACATACTAAGATTGGTATAGGCATATGTACTAATCTTGATGCCGTACTATATGATATGATATTCATACAAAACAGTTGTAATTAAAAATCTACAATGATAGAATCTTAATAGAAAATAAGGGGGATATGAGTATGGAAATAATTGGTGAAATCGTTGCATCTGTATTTGTGTTGTCCATAGTATTACTTCCTGTATTTTGGGTATGGGCAGGGTATCATGTTATCAAGTGCCATAGAGTGAATAATTGCAATAACCGTAAGTGCAAATACTGGCAGTTTTGCAAACATAATGAATATGAGCGAAAAAAAGATCAACTTCTGTGGAGAGTTAAAATGATGGAAGCTTCTACAGGTGAAGATTTATCTGAGATAAAAGACAAGATAATGAAAAAGCAATGAGATAAGTGCGCACTATTCGATATGTTTTGAGTAGTGCGTTTTCTTGTATAAAAAATGAAAGAGGTTAGTAATTATGAAAATGGGTGTAGTACAGAATAAAGTATGGTTCTTACTGGATGAGGAAGAACTTTTGCCCTATGAAGTTACTTTGGATCAGTTTCGTGAAAGAAAACCATTTAAGGAAAATATAATTTTAGCACTGGTGAAAAAAGCATATGATAAATATGGCAAAGTATATAAATTTGAAGGGACGAATATGCAGATTCAGACCTTTGAGAAATCTGTTTTAATCACTCTGACTGAAAAGGAGAATATTGTTTATTTGGAAAATGAATATATTGAAGAGGAAAGCATAGTTGATGGAATACAAGAAATATTCAGAAGTTTGCCGGATGAAAGGATATATATGGAGGTTGAAGATGTGGATAAAAAACATAGATTATTGGAAAAACTCAGAAGTGATGAAGGAAGAAATATGATAAAAGAAAAGTTCTTAAAATAATAACGAGAATTTGATGATTTTATTACATTTTACAAATAAAAAACAAAAAATAATTAAAAAAATTGTGCAAAATGATTAATGTCGAATTGACAAGTAGCTTGTCATTTGATATAATATACCCAATATTTATGTATTAATTTCTTGTGTATATTTTGGCAAAACTTAAGGGTCTAAATTACTGTATGTAATATGACAGCCAGTTACTAGAGCATCTGGACAAAAAGTCTAGGTGCTTTTTTTGGAAGGGAGGACTAATCTATAAAAGCGATAACAGTTGAAAAACAACAAGAAATGATTTCAGTATTGGTTCAAAGGTTACCACAAATAAGAAAAGAAATGAAGATTTCGCAAACTGAACTTGGAAAAAAAGTGGGATTGAGTCGTCAGACTATTTCGTCTGTTGAACGTGGTACCGTTGAATTGTCATGGAACAACTACCTAGCAATAATGATGTTCATTATTGCTAATCGTAGTAAATGTAAGACAATGTACCAAGATGATAGCCAAGAATTGGTTGAAATCTTGGATGTTGTAGATATGAAACTGTAAACATGGAGGAAAATTTATGAAGTACAATGGATTGACAGACCGCGAGGTTGAGGAGTCAAGAAAAAAGCATGGTAGCAACCAGATTCCGGATTCAGAACCAACAACATTTTGGGAAGAATTCAAGGAAACATTTAGTGACCCAATGATCAAAATATTGTTGATAATAGCAGCAATAATGATTGTTATGTTTTTCTTGGGCTATGCAGAAATATACGAACCGGTAGGAACTATTGTTGCTGTATTTATTGTAGCTACTGTATCTGCAAAAACTGGTGTGGCAAGTGACACAGCGTATAGAAAGCTAAAAGATAGTACAAAAAAGGATACATGCAAAGTATATAGAAACGGATTAGTATCTGTAATTGAAGTGGATGATGTAGTTGTTGGCGATAAGGTGCTGTTGCAATCAGGAGATAAGATACCTGCCGATGGAATATTAATCAGTGGTGATTTGAGGGTCGATAACTCAGCATTGAATGGTGAGGCTGAAGAATGTAAAAAGTTTGCTGTAGATGAGAGTACGCCATTTGAAGATGAGATTACAGGAGATGTGTTTGTAGATAAGTTTTCATTATTTAGAGGAGCTGTTGTCTTTGATGGCGAGGGTGTCCTCGATGTGAGAAAAGTTGGTCTCAAGTCAATGATGGGAAAAATGGCAGAAGAAATGCAGGATGAAGAGCCAGATTCACCATTAAAAGTAAAATTAGGAGTATTAGCAAATCAGATATCAAAATTTGGATATGTTGGGGCAGCAGTTATCACTGTATTATACATTGCATTCTTTATTGTTTCAGCAGGTGGTTTTACTCAGTACTTTGCAACTGGATGGGCATCAATACTACAGGACGTAGTTAAGGCGGTATCATTAGCAATAGTGATAATCGTATGTGCAGTACCTGAAGGACTTCCGCTAATGATTTCTCTGGTATTGATGCAGAATACAAAAAAAATGCTTGAGCATAATGTTTTAGTTAGAAAGGCGATAGGAATTGAGACGGCAGGTTCATTAAATATTTTGTTCAGCGATAAAACAGGAACTATTACAAAAGGAAGTCTTGAAGTAGTAGAGTTTTTCACTTCAGATGGAAATTCAATTCCATTAGATAAGATTAAAGAACATGGAAAAATAAAGACTTTAGTAGATGTCGCAATTGGAATGAATACTGCATCAATGTTCGATGCTTCTCATAAGGTGATTGGTGGTAATGCAACTGATCAAGCATTAATGAGATTTTTAGGAGAAGATAATTACAACTTAATTAAGAGTGATACTACATATATTGCGGGTATGTCTCAGGGATTTAACTCAACAAACAAATTTAGTCAGGTTGAAATTAAGGATCTCGGGCAAACATTCTATAAGGGTGCTCCAGAAAAATTCATGGAAGTGGCTAACAAAGCACTGGATATAGATGGAAATGTTGTTGATTTGGATTATAATGCACTCAATGAAAAGATAAATCTACTTGCGACGAAGGCAATGAGAGTGTTGGCATTTGGTTATTCAAATAAAGCATTGACAGAGAACAAAATTAACGACGATGTAGTA
Organism: Eubacterium sp.; assembly: GCA_051879635.1. GTDB lineage: Bacteria > Bacillota > Clostridia > Lachnospirales > Lachnospiraceae > JBJEMK01. Next base: position 14,833 of record JBJEMK010000044.1, on the reverse strand, counting down.
TTAATTGGATTAGTAGCAATTAGAGATGATGTAAGACCGGAAGCTAAAGAAGCTATTGCAGAGGTTCAGAACGCAGGAATTCAAGTTGTGATGATTACAGGTGACAGACTGGAAACAGCAGTGGCTATCGCAGAAGATGCAGGGTTAATAAAATCTGAAACGGATAAAGCAATTACTTCTGCTCAACTTGCACAAATGAGTGATGATGAAGTCAAAGCAATAATAAAGGATATTAGAGTTATTGCAAGGGCATTACCTACAGATAAGTCAAGGATGGTAAGGATTTGCCAGGAAATGAATCAAGTAGTAGGTATGACGGGTGATGGTGTAAATGACTCACCTGCGTTGAAGAGGGCAGATGTAGGATTTGCAATGGGAAGTGGAACTGAGGCTGCTAAAGAAGCAGGTGAAATAGTAGTATTGGATGATAATTTCAAGTCAATCAAAGATGCAATACTATATGGAAGAACAATTTATAATAATATTTTGAAATTCTGCAAGTTTCAGCTTGTCATTAATGTGGCAGCAGTAGTAGTTAGTGCAATTAGTCCTTTCTTTGGCATAGAAGAACCTTTGAAAGTCACTCATTTATTATTTGTGAATTTAGTAATGGATGGTCTTGGTGCAATTATGTTGGGTAATGAGCCTGCACTTGAAAAATATATGCTTGAAAAGCCAAGGAGAAGAGATGAACGTATAGTTAGCAAGAAAATGTTTACACAAATTGTTGTTATGGGAATTTGGCTTACGGTATTAAGCTTTTTATTCTTGAAATTACCATTCTTTAGTCAGTTTTTTGAGAATGATGCGCAGAAGTATACAGCATATTTTGTCCTGTTTATAGTAGCAGCATTATTTAATGGGTTTAATGTACGAGATGAAGGATTTGGTATTTTTAAAGGACTTAGTCTTAATCCGGGATTCTTAAAAGTTTGGTTTGCTATTGTTGCCGTACAAGCGCTGATAGTTAATGCAGGACTTGTCCCGTTTGCCGCATTCAAGTGGATTGGCAGTATGTTTAGTTGTGTACCATTTGGAGTGACTGGTTGGTTGGTAACTGTAGCTCTGGCAGCTACAATGATTCCTATTGATTTACTTAGAAAAGTAATTGTAGGAAGCAAAAGTAAATAGGGAGGGATAATATGGCAATTAATTTGAACAAGGGTCAAAAGATTAATCTTTCAAAAACATCCAATGATGGATTGGGTGAGATTCTTGTGAACCTGAACTGGAATTCTAGACCTGTAAATCAAGGTTTTTTGAAAAGTCTATTTGGAGGAAACAACGGTATAGATTTGGATTTGGGATGTCTGTATGAATTAAAGGATGGTAGAAAGGGTGCAGTACAGGCGTTAGGAAATTCATTTGGAAATCTGTCAGTTGCACCATTTATTTCATTAGATGGTGATGATAGGTCTGGTAGTTCTGCTGAAGGTGAAAATCTAAGGATAAATGGTAACCAGATTATTCAATTCAAAAGGATATTGGTTTATACATTTATTTATGAAGGCGTTGCAAACTGGCAACAGGCAGATGCAACGGTTACTATTAGGTATCCAAGAGCTGAGGATGTAATAGTAAAAATGGATACATATAATAGTTCCAATACTATGTGTGCATTGGCTTTGTTTGAAAATATGAATGATGAAACATTTAGTGTACAGAAATTGGTACAGTTTTATCAAGGACATGAAGCGATGGATAGAGCGTTTGGCTGGGGAATGAGATGGACACCTGGTCGTAAATAAAATTTGGAGGTGCAATATGGGAATTAATTTACAGAAAGGTCAGAAGATTGATCTTACAAAAGGTGGAACGGGACTTACTGGCGTAATGGTCGGACTTGGATGGGATGAGGCAGTTCCACAGGCACAGAGTGGGGGAGGTTTGTTTGGGCTTTTTAAGTCTCAACCTCAAACTCAGGATATAGACTGTGATGCTTCAGCAATTCTTCTTAATGCAAATGGAAAATTAGTTGGAAATGATGCCAATTCATGTTGTGTCTATTTTGGAAACTTGAGGCATTATAGTGATGCGATAGTTCATCAAGGTGACAACCTAACAGGTGAAGGTGACGGTGATGATGAACAAATATTTGTAAATTTGCCGAGAGTCCCTCAAGAAATACAGAAAATAGTGTTTGTAGTAAACATTTATGATGCAAATGTCAGAGGACAACATTTCGGTATGATTAGAAATGCATTCATTCGTTTAGTAAATACTCAGAACCAGCAAGAGATATGCAGATTTAATCTTTCTGAAAATTATTCTGGAATGACAGGAATGATAGTTGGAGAACTGTATAGATATAATGGCGAATGGAAATTTAATGCTATTGGACAACCAGTAAGGGAAGCAAGTAGATTACAGTCGCTGCTGAATCTGTATATTTAGGAGGAGAAGAAATGGGAATTAATTTACAAAAAGGACAAAAAATTGATCTTACAAAAGGAAGTATAGGTCTCCAGCACATTATGGTTGGATTAGGATGGGATGAGGCACCACAATCTAGCGGAGGCTTTCTTGGACTGTTTAATAAACCAAAGCCAATTGATTGTGATGCATCCGCGATTTTGTGTGGCCCTTCTGGAAAATTCAGAGATTTGGTATATTACGGTAATCTGAAATTAGGTAATGGTTCAGTTGTCCATCAGGGAGACAATCTGACTGGTGAAGGTGATGGTGATGACGAACAGATTATGGTAGATTTAAAAAAGCTGAGTCCGGATATTTCTAAAATTGTATTTGTTGTAAATATATACGAAGCTACATCTAGAAAACAGCATTTCGGTATGATTAGGAATGCATTCATAAGACTTGTAGATATGGATAAAAACACAGAAATTTGTAGATTTAACTTATCCGATAACTATTATGGAATGGAAGGATTGGTTGTCGGAGAGATATACAAAAAAGATAATGAATGGAAATTTAATGCAATAGGACAACCTGTTCAGAGTGCAAGTAGGGTTGATGTTATTGCAGCGATGTACAAATAGGAGGATATTATGGCAATAAATTTACAAAAAGGACAAAGAGTATCTTTGGATAATTCTATGAGGATGGCATTAGTTGGTCTTGGATGGGATACCAACAGATATGATGGGGGTTATGATTTTGATTTGGATGCCTCTGCATTTATGCTAGGAGCTAATGGGAAAATAACATGTGACGAGGATTTTGTTTTTTACAATAATAAGAATGGCAGGAATGGTGCAGTTGTACACCAAGGCGATAATTTGACTGGAGAAGGTGACGGCGATGATGAAGTTATTATCATTGATTTCACAAAGGTTCCAGATAACATTCAGAAAATTGCTATTTGTGTTACTATTCATGAAGCTCTCGAAAGAAGACAAAATTTTGGACAAGTATCTAATGCCTATGTGAGAGTTGCGAAGATAGCAAACGAGTTTGACGCGGTTGGAGAAGATCAGCTTAGATTTGATTTGGAAGAAGAATTTTCAATAGAGACAGGATTAGTTGTATGCGAGATTTATAAGCATAATGGAGAATGGAAGTTTAATGCAGTAGCGGCAGGATATCAGGGTGGATTAGAAGCGATATTAAATATGTATCAGTAAATAAAGGAGGAAATGAAAATGGCAGTAAATTTACAAAAAGGACAGAGAGTATCATTAGATAACTCTATGAAAATGGCACTTGTTGGATTAGGTTGGGATACCAACAGATACGATGGAGGTTATGATTTCGATTTGGATGCCTCTGCTTTTCTTCTTGGAGCAAATGGAAAGTGTTTGAGAGACGAGGATTTTATTTTCTATAATAATCTGAATGGAAGAAACGGAGCAGTGGTACATCAGGGTGATAATTTAACAGGAGAAGGCGATGGTGATGATGAGGTAATTGTGATTGATTTCACCAAAATGCCTGATGAAATCCAAAAAATTGCGATATGTGTTACTATTCATGATGCAGTAGCAAGAAGACAAAACTTCGGACAGGTATCCAATGCCTATATTAGAGTTGCAAAAATTGCAAACGAGTTTGATATGACCGGAGAAGATCAGATACGTTTCGATTTGGAGGAAGAGTTCTCTATTGAGACTGCTCTTGTCGTGTGTGAAATCTACAGACATAATGGAGAATGGAAGTTTAATGCAGTTGCGTCTGGATTCCAGGGTGGATTAGAGGCACTTGTAACAAACTATGGTTTAAGCTGTTAATTTAATGATACGGGAAAGCTCGTTATGAGTTTTCCCGTTTTAGGGTTATTTGATTTATGAGCAAATTAGATATTTCACATTTTATTCTTTCTACTAAAGTACTTGGTCCATATCAAAGGTGTGCGATATGGGTTAGAGGTTGTAATTTTGATTGTGAAGAATGTATTGCATATGAAATGAATCGACAAGAACCTAATCTCTGGGATGCATACGAGTTAGCAGAGATTTTTTTGAATATAGAAAATGTTGAGGGAATCACAATCAGTGGTGGAGAACCATTTCTTCAATCATTTGCATTATGTGAAATGATTGAGAAGATTAAAGATAAAAGAGATTTTGGAGTAATTGTTTATACAGGTCATGTATATGAGGATTTAGTAAGAAGTAAGGATATCAATGTTAGAAAACTATTAGGACATATTGATATATTGATAGATGGAAAATATATTAAAAATCTTGATGATGGGAAGGCATATAGAGGTTCTTCCAATCAACGTATTTTACAATTAACAGATAGATATAAAGATGTTTATGAAAAGTATTATTTCAACAATGAAAAAAGAAATATTGAGATAGATGTGGAAGAAAAAAATGTATATTTGGTAGGTGTTCCTTCTGAATATGGACTTGAGGTATGGAGGAAATTTAAGAAGAAAGCAGGGTGTGAAAATGACTGAATTTGATGTAATGGCAAAAGATTATATAAAACTTGGTTTTTTGGATGAAACAATCAATCAAAAGAGCATAACTTTCAATGTGTATCTTGAAAGCGAAGGAGCAGAAAAAAGTTTTTTAGATATAAGAACGGATAGAAATGTGTATCGTTTCAACAACTTCAATGTGTCTGAGGATGTAACTCAAAATACTATTACATTTAGACCAATTGTAATAGGCTGTTATTCATATTTTAAGATTAATAGCATGATGCCTATAACACTGGAGATAATTAAGAATGGTACAACAACCGTGGCGCAGCAGTTTGTGTTAGCTCCAGGAGAAAACAAGATTGAGTTTGATCCACAAGGGATTCAAAAATATATTATGAAAATTGAGGAAGGGACAAATACCGGTGTACAAGATGCTAATAGCATTCCATCAACTGATATAGTAGAGGAAAAAACTGGTAGTTCGTCTATAAATCCGTTTGATTCACCGTTTGGTGGAGGTGATAGTTTTGGGACTTTTGGACTGGGTTCTCATTCACTATCAGATAATGAACAAGATTTAAACTCAAATTCCTTATTTGGAGATGATTTTTCATCGCAAGGTAGTGCATTTTCAAATATACAGAAAAATAATGATGCTGATTTCAATGGTTTTGCAAATTCCCAATCTGTTGTGTCTGAACAGCCTTTTGTTAATGAAGAGGATGTGAAAAGGAAAGAGCAATTGCAACAAAGTAATGCAAGACTAGAAGCAGACATTAGTAGTATTCAAAATGAAATCAATCAACTGGAGAAAAAGAATGAGCAGCTTGTAAATAACAAGAAGAATTTGATTTCTCATTTAGAAAAACTACAGGCAGAATATGACAAAGATTATTCATCATATGAAGCCGATATAGAAGAAATTAAGAGTAAATATACAATTGATGATGAAATTTTGAAGATGTATGCTGATAAAGAAGTTACACCTATAGAGGAACTTATTGCAAGAAGCGAAAAAGACATAAAAGAGATTGAAGAACAAGTAAGATTATTTATTGAAGCTCAGCAGAGAAAAACAGCGAGTATAGAGAGTGAATTAAAAATTGGAAAAAAGAATGATTAGGTGGTGGCATTAATTGGATGAAATAAGACGATTAGAAAATCAAATCAGGGAGCTTCAAAGAGAATTGCAAAGACAGAATTCTGAAGCTGCAAGATTGCGTCAAAACCTAGCTGATGAGAACTTACGAAAGTTACAAGCGTATCAGGCTGAAATGAGAACTAATCTCGATCAACATGATAAAAATGTACAAAGAGAATATGAGCGTTTATTGCATGAATATCAAAGAAGTACAAACGAAGAAATTCAAGAACAGCAACTCAAAATGGATATTGAATATCAGAAGTTGCTTATAAGCATGCAACAAAAAGAGCAAGAGTGGATGGAAAAAAGTCGCCAGCTTGAAGCGTTAATCACTGAACTTAAAAAAAATACGCAGGAAAAGGATCAAGTGAGCACGCAAGAAGCAGATAAGTATATGACGGAAGCTGCTCTTACATATAAAGAGATTGAGAAGAAGCCACACGAAAAGTTTTTTCCCAAGAGATTGACTAATTTTTATAATGCAATTCGTGAAGCAAGAACATTATTTAAGGGCGGTTTGAATGAAGCAGCAATAGCAATATCCATTTCTGCAAAATCAGGACTCAATCGTCTTGGGTATGAAGTTGATGAACAATATGAGGAATGGAAAAGGCAATACTTTATATTTAAGAATAAAGTAGGATTACTCCATATGAAATTAAGTGATGAGTTACTCATATGGAAGAATTACTCTACAAATGGAAACTCTACTTCACTTAATGAAGAAGAAAAATCAATAAGTTTAGTAGAAATTAATTTCTGGGCTAAAGGGGATTATGGTAAATTAAGCAATCGTTTGGCTGAGTTTGGACGAGAAATTTCAAAAGCAGAATCTATGGGAGTAGATAATTATATAAAAGATGATAGTAGCATGGATTCTGATGAATTGAAAAGATATATAGAAGAACTGGATCATATGAGTGAAACATATGAAGACATCTCTGAAGTATATAAAGAAAGATATTCTGCTTCATGTCAGAGAGCTGATTGGGGTGAATTAATGATAGATTTTCTTGAGGATGAAATCAATTTAACTTGGTTAGAAGATGACAGCCACTTTAAAATAATTGAAGACGAAGGAAAAGAATTCACTTCATATATGATATTAAAATATGGAGAATCCTATGAAAAAACAGATGTTAGAGAATGGTTGGAGTTAGCGTTTGATAATCCTATGGATTCTAGAATATATATATATATTATACCCTATGAAAAAAACAATAAAGTAGAGAATAGACTTGTACTTTATATAGACTATAATGGGGCAGAAAATGAGGATTACTCTCGACAGATTTATTCACATATTAAGGAAAGCATTAATTTAGTGGAAGATGATGGAGTAATTAGTTTTGCAACTGATGTAAATCAGCTTACAACGAATCTAAATGCTACTTTACGTGAAACTGGTAAATCCTTAGAAAAAAAATTAAGAAAATCACATTAACGGAGGTTTGAATTATGAGTGGAGAAGCAGGTGGATTATTAGTAGTACCTTTAGCAATAGCAGCACTGCCTTTGGTGGGAATGGTACTTGTAGGTGGAGCAGTTGTAGCAGGTATAGGTGCGGCTGGAAAAGCAGCGGCAAACTATGAAGAACAAAAACGTAGACAAAGAGAAGAAATCCGACGAAGTGGATTGGGTGAGTCAATAGGTGCATTTAGAAGTTCTATGGCATCAAATATGAACGAGCAGATGAGATTGAATGCAGAAGTGTCTAATCGTATGATGATGGAAATGGATAAGAATCGTCAAGAGATGCTTAGATTAGTTAATGAGAATGATCCTGAAAAGTATCAACAATATATGGGGCAGATCAGAATCGCTAGACAGGAATTATCTAATAAGCTATTTAATATGCAAGAGGAATTTACAAGAAATTATCATGTGAAAATTAATGAAAGCATGAATACGGTTACCAATGCAATTAATACACAATATGCAAATTATCTGCAAGAATTAGAACAACTTCAAGCAAATCAACAGGCAAAAAAGGAGAAGGCGAAGCAAATAGCAGATGAATATATCGAAGAAGCAAAAGTGCTAATCGTTGCATTGGAAGAAGATTATGAGGCAAAAAAATTTGCAAATATGCAGTTGAATGATTTGCAAAAGACACTTAATGAAGCTATCAATCAGTATAATTCTGAAAATTATGAAGCAGCAATAGCAACTGCAAAAAATGTATCTATTGAGACTATAGAAGAAATATATAAAGCTGACTGTAAGAAACAAGAATGGGATAACTTTTATAAGTGTGCACTGACACTATCTTCTGAGCTTGAAGCATATTTAATGGCACAAGAAGTAATTACATCAGATGTTAAGAGACAGGTAGAAGAAAAATCAGGTAAGCCGTTAGAAGATGAAATTGTAGGTATTAGAATAAGTGAGTATACAGATAAGATGAAGGATGGTAAGAGCCAATTTGATTATCTATTAGATAAAACAAGAGAAATAAAAAACTTCCTCGAGTCAAATGCCGCACAAACACTTACAACACAGCAAGTAAAGGATTATGTTGAATTATTAAATGGTAAATTATTTCCATCGGCACAATTGGCTATATATAAAGGTGTGCTGAACATGAGTAATGCATTTTCAAGGCAAAATATTAGTGAGGAGATAATTGATTTCTTTGAAGAACACAATTTTAATTTTACTGGGTATAACTACGATGGAGACTCACATGATGGTGCATTACATATCGGTCTTGAAAATGATGTTACTGGTGAAGAAATAATTGTAACATTAGCACCTGAATTAATGGAAAATGGTGATGTTCAAACCAGAGTTGAAATCAATCAGCTGAAGGGTGATGAAACCAATGAGGAGAGAAAAGCATATTATCGAACGAGTGTACAAAATGTAGTTGTAGATAATACCCCGGGTGCACAGATTAAATTAGAATGCCGTAAGGAAACTAGAAATAGATTATCTCAAAAAACAGAACTAAGGGATAAATTAAGGATTTAATGGAGTGAGTTTATGAGTTCTATTTTAGAAAGAGCAAATCTTAATAAAATATATCTAATATATGGTCATCTTGACGATATGTTTATTTCAAGGAATCTTCAAAAAGATAATTTTCGATCTTTTTTGAATGGTTATCTTAAAAGCATAGGATTTGAACAAATCGTTTTTTACTCAGGTGCAAAGAATGTTGGTAAATTTGTGATGGATGACGAAAGTGCGATGCTTGCTATTAATAAGAATAAAAAGATAGCAGGCAATAATGCAAGTACTCAATCAAAAGAAGAAAAGCCAAAGAAAAAAAGAAGAATTTTGAATCCAAGAGCGAATTCTGAACCGGCAGAAACAACCACAGTTGTAGAAACAGATAATGAAAATACACCTATTTCAAAGAATGAAGAAGATAATACTAAATTAGTATATAAACAACCTAAAATTACTCCAGTAGAATTTTTGGAAGATGCGAAAAAAATAATGGCGGATAGTTCTCATAAATCTGCTATTGTGTTTACTTTTTTTCAAGATTTTTTTACTGATAGGTCGGCTCCGCTACAGCCATATTTAGAATTGGTATCTCACTTGTGGGATGAGTATAGCAACGAATCAAACGAGAATATATGCATTTTTCTGGCACCGCAGATGTCAAATTCTGATTTGAGTAAAATGTTCGATAATATGGAGAATGGTTATGTACTCAAAAACAGGTTTTTTAACTCAAATGGTACGATTAATAGAGGAACAACGATAGAAGTTGGGCTGCCCAATCTCAATGAGATTGGGTATATGATGGAATATCTTCGCATTGTAGGAGATAAAGAGAAAAAAATATCATATAAACAATGTGAAAAGAAAGGTATCGCATCTGCCTTAATGTATTTAAGCAGAGAGGCAGATCGAGATATAAACAAATCCGGTTATATGCATGCAATATATAACGGAATTGTTGAATATATGAGTTCTAAACCTGACGATATTGTACCAATAAACGAAGAGGTGGTAAAAAAATTATATAGTAAGTATAAAAGGGTAGATGAAGCAGACCCTATGGAAAGGCTTCGTAATACAAGAGGTTGGGAAAATGTAGCTAATCGAATGGAAGAAATCATTCGAGATTATAGGATGAAAAAAAAGGCTGCTGATGAGAAGAATACAATAAAAACACAACCTGTGACTAAACCGTTTTATTCAAATGAAAGAATTGATAATGAACTTGAGGATTCTGGGTATAGGTACCCAGTTCCGCATTTTGTATTAAGAGGAAATCCAGGAGTTGGAAAAACTACGGTAGCACGTCTTATAGGACAAATATTTTATAATGAAGGAATATTGCTTAAGGGAACAACTATTGAAGCCAAGAGAGATGATCTTGTTGATGCTTATGTTGGGGGTACGGCAATTAAAACAACTGAATGTGTAGAACGAGCTCAAGAAGGTGTTTTGTTTATTGATGATGCCTACTCATTGTTTGAAAAGGGTGATGACCATAATTATCCTAAAGAAGCGATTGATACTTTGGTGCCCATAATGACTAATGCTGAGAAATATCGCTTTTGTTTGATAATGGCAGGATATCCAGAACCAATGGATAATCTGCTTGAAATGAACTCTGGATTACGGAGCAGATTTAGCAAGGCAAATATTATTACAATAGATGACTACAAACCAGATTTGTTAAAAGATATATTTGTTAATGATTGTCATAAGGATGGATATATCTTTGATGGGGAATCGGATGGTAATGTTGCATTTGATTTAGATTTGTTTTTCACAAATTTATATAATCAACGTAATAGAGCTGATTTTGGTAATGCGAGAGATATTGTTGCACTATCCAAGGAAGTTAAGATGCAGTGTAGCCTTCGTGATGACGTTGCTCGATGTATCAAGTTAGAAGATTTTGGCGATTCTCAGAAGTATTTTGTGAAGCGTGGGGTTTCATCCATTGATGAAATATATGAGCAGATAGATAAATATGTTGGAATGGGATTTGTCAAGGATTTATTTAAGAATATTCGATATGAAGTTCTTGATACAATTGATAGTAAAAAAAGAGGAATTAAGCCAGAGCCATATCCAGATCATTATATTTTTGCAGGAAATCCGGGAACAGGAAAAACAACTGTAGGAAAGATGATAGGAGAATTCTATCATATGATGGAAGTTCTGGGCGGAGCAGAAACACTGTTTGTAGATGCATCAGATATAATTGGGAACCATGTTGGTGATTCCAAAAACAAAATTGTAGAAGTAATGCAAAAAGCAATTGACCATAATCAAGTATTATATATTGATGAAGCATATCAGATATCAGAATCTGCTTATGGCAATGAAATCATTGGTGCGATGATGACAAAAATGACAGAAAATGCAGATGATTTCAAGGTTATTTTTGGCATGTATTCAAATAAGGTTGAAGATTTTCTAAAAATGAATTCGGGATTGGCTCGAAGATTACGTGTAGTTCAATTTCCGGATTATAATCCTGAACAACTATTAGAAATCTTTGATAGAACCATAAAAGCGCAAGGATGTACTATTACGGATGAGGCACACAATAGAGTTAGGTTAATATTAACTCATAAGTACAATATTAGAGGTGAAGATTTCGGAAATGCTGGCGAAGTAAAGAAAATGGTTATTGATATGAAAAGATTAAGATTGGATCGTACTTATTCGTCCAATGATGAATCTTTAGATCGGTATCAATATACCTTGGAAGATATTCCGGAAGAATTGTTGAAAATGGTTGAAGGACAGGTAAATCCTAAATCCTTGGATGATATTATGGAAGAACTTAATCAACAAATTGGAATGTCAGACTTAAAGGACATTATTATTCAAAAACAGGAAGAACTTATTTTTGCACAAAAGAGTGGAGAACCAGTGGAAGATATACGCCCAGGATATTATTTTTTTGTTGGCAACCCTGGTACTGGAAAATCTACTAGTGCAAAACTGTTTGCAGAATGTTTGTATCAATTAGGTGTTGTAAAGACTAATAATTTTCACTCATGTACAGCAAAAGACCTAATCGGACAATATGTAGGAGAAACCGATAAAAAAACTTATGCATTGTTACAGAAATCTGTCAATAGTGTTTTGTTTATTGATGAGGCATATAGTTTATCTTATGCAGACAGTCATTCTGATACGAATTACAAAAAAGAAGCTTTAGAGCAAATTATAGCTTTTATGGATGAGCCTGAGCATAGAAAAAACTGTTGTATTATTTTAGCTGGATATGAAAAAGATATGCAAGGTTTGTATAAATCAAATTCTGGTATGCGTTCTCGAATTGAAGAAGTTCACTTTAGAGATTATACAGCGGACGAAACATATGATATTTTTGCATTGTTCTGTAGAAAAGGAGGTTTTGCTATTTCAGATGGAGTTAGAGAGATATATGTACCTATTTTTGAAGAATTAAAAAAGCTTGAATATTTTTCAAATGGTAGAACAGCAAGAACAATATTTGAAAAAACCACTATGAATCTAAAACGTAGAATAGTAAGAAGTGAGGATATCCCGTCAGGAGAAGAAAAATTAATTATACCAGATGATTTACTTACTGTTGATGAGGCGATAAGTGTTATAGGTGTAGAAGGAAAGTAGGTGTTATTATGATGGTTTCATTAGCAGAATGTTTATATGGAATGAATATTTTTAAGAAGCGTTTTATGTCTGATGAAGCTGAAAAACTTTGTCTCATGAATATTGTAAAGCATTTTGCTGATTCTTTTGAAAAAGGGGAATTAGTCGGTCCTATTGATATAAGGAAGGTAAGATTAGATTTGGATAATGGGAATGTGTTTTTCCCAGATAACGTAAGTATCGAAGAGATGTTCAATTCAATTGATACTATTAAGTTTTTACCTCCTGAAGTACTAAAAGATAGAAATTGTTGGTCAAAATATTCTGATGACTTTCTGCTGGCAAGTATTTTATTCGTTGTGAAATATTATATTCATCCATTTGATGGAAAGTTATTATATGAGAAACCAATTGTTAAGATAACAAATGCAATTGATTTCTACGCAAATCCTATTTTTGTTTTTGATGTAGCGGATACACGCAACCAAGTTTTAGGATACAATGATAATATTGCAAAAACTTTATGGGATAATAGTGCTCTATCCATTAAAGATTACTTCATTAGAAATTTTACGAATGGTATAACGAGCATAGATATGCGTACAGATGTCAAAGAAGTATTGGAGTTAGTAAAAAGTGATGACAGAAGTACAGAAGTAAGGGTACTAGAAATTAATGAAAAAAGATTTATCTTAAGAGATGGTTTGCAAATTTTTGAGAAAGATATTGATAGTAGTAATACTTCTAATCAAAAAATTTTAGTTGTTATTAAAAGCACAAAAAATGAAGAAGTACTTGCATTAGGAAATGCATCGAATGATACATGGAGTGTATATTTACCTGATAGTAAAGAAATATTGGTTTCTCCAAAATCGGTAGCACCAATAGTAAAAGGCGCAACCATAAGTATAGGTGAGTACTTAGCAAATATTATTTAGAATGGAGTTGAGATAAAATGCCATCATTAGTCAGAGGAGAAAAAATTCCTACAATAAATCTATCAGAGACTGTTACCATACAAGAGTACCTTGCTGAAGGTGGACAAGGTGAAGTATATAAAGTTGATTATAATGGAAAGACTTGTGCTTTAAAATGGTATAAAAGACCTGTGCCACCAGATGCCTTTTATGACAATTTATCAAGTAATGTAAAAAAAGGTGCACCGAATGAACATTATTTATGGCCTCTTATGTTAACAGCAAAATATAAAGGTAGTTATGGATACATAATGGAATTGAGACCGCAGAAATATCATGAATTTGGAGAGTTTCTACTTAATATTGTGAGATTTAGCAGTTACGAGGTAATGTTGACAGCTGCATTTAATATAGTTGAGAGTTTTAGATTACTTCATAGTAAAGGTTATAGTTATCAAGATGTGAACGAAGGCGGCTTTTTTATAAATCCTTTAGATGGAGATGTGTTGATATGCGATAATGATAATGTTGCCCCGTATGGAATTAATCTTGGCGTAAAGGGAATGCCTAGATATATGTCTCCAGAGGTGGTTCTAAACCAAACGAGACCTAATACACATTCCGATAGATTTTCTCTAGCAATATTGTTGTTTAGATTGTTTTATATCGATCATCCGTTAGAAGGTCAGTATACAATACAATTTCCGTTAACTGATGCTATAGGTGCACAATTATATGGAGTCAATCCGATTTTTATATATGATCCAAAGAATGATAAAAACAGACCGCACCCGGAAGCCCAGCCTAATGTTATTAAAAGGTGGGGGATGTACCCGCCAGATTTACAAATGGCATTTACAAAGGCATTTACTAAAGGAATGAAAGATATCAATAACAGAATAACAGAAGTGGAATGGGAAGAAACACTTGTAAGAGTGAGAGGAATGTTGGTAGTTATTGATGGTAGAGAGCAGTTTATAAATGTTTATGCAAAACAAAAACTTCCTGAAGGCTGTAGAATTATTCAATTCCCAGAATACGTTGTAGCATTGGCAAATAATTCCAAAATATATCAATGCCATGTTGACCAATACAGTGCAGATTATATGACAATTGCAGGTGTGGTGAAGGCGAGCCTATCAAATAAAAGCGTATTAGGTCTGGGAAATTTGACAAATAAAGTGTGGAATGTAAAAACACCTGACGGTCAAGTTGTAGAAGTAAAGCCAAATGCCTATGCAAAATTAGATCCAGGTATGGAAATAGATTTTGGTGGAACAATTGGAAAAATATTTTAGTAAAGGAAGGCGAATGATATGGATGATTTTTGGGGAGGATTCACTTTTCCTACATTAGATCCTGTTGAAACAGTAAATG
>JBJEMK010000043.1:0-4434 GCA_051879635.1 Eubacterium sp. | reverse complement strand
ATACCGATATCAAAAGAATTTCTGTGATCAAAATAGTTTAGTTATTTTTATATCTTCTTCTACGCCTTTTTCATACCACTTAAAATACTTCTCATCAACCTTATTACCTTTAATCAATATTGTGCATATTGCCTCAAGTACATTCTTACCAGGTGTGTTACTATATATATTGGTTAGCATTTTAAATACAAGTGGATTATAATTTTTCTCATTAATTGCAAGCTCTACAATATGTTCAATCAACTTTTCACTCAGAAAATTGTTTCTGCTCCCAAACAACAGTATTTGAACTTCGAATTTATTTAATATACGTAACAGTCCCGGTTCATCATTAAGTACACTTAATGCTTCATAATACATAACAGGACTTGTACATCCACTCTTAAACTGTCCCTTTATCATAGTATACTTAAGACTTCTGTTTTGGCTGTAACGTTCATCAAGATATAATAACATCCACAACATCTGCCAGCTGTCGTATCCGTTATCATAATAATCTTTTATTTCGTTTTTTATTTCTTCTGTATAATGTGGTGTTCGTTTTTGTAAGGTTTTAACATATACAAAAAAACTATATAATTCAATACATTCCTTTCGTTTAGGTATAATAACTTCTGCTGCAGTTTTGAGCAATTCCTCTGCCAATGTTTCCCT
This sequence comes from Eubacterium sp., assembly GCA_051879635.1. Classification (GTDB taxonomy): domain Bacteria; phylum Bacillota; class Clostridia; order Lachnospirales; family Lachnospiraceae; genus JBJEMK01. Next base: position 3,780 of record JBJEMK010000043.1, on the reverse strand, counting down.
TCCTGTATTAATGCATATCTGTGCTTTGATAAGCAGACTGAGTATATCATCATTAGATACTCCCAGTTTTTCATCTACTAATTTTTCTGTATTCTTTGACCAATCCCATGAAGATATTTTTCCCATACGAAATTTTATATATAACTTCGTAATATCACATAAGTATCTGCTTCGCTCATTAGTTATATAATCATCATCGAACGGATTAATTACTATAATATTAAATTCAAGTTTTTGAGACTTTGTTTTAAAAATAAGTTTGCCCGAATTAACCCCCTTATGAAGGCGTCCTGCGCTAATCAGGTACTGATATTCATAATTATTCCCTGCAAAATCATCATATGTAAGCTTCTCTTTACAGTTATATAAAAAATCACCATGTACTTCAACGTCAATATCCAGATAACCCCAGTTATCCTTCGTTATTAAAATACTATCGCCATATGTCTCTGTAATATTACTGTATTTCTTTATTTTCTCTGATAAACTTATTGAAATAGATTGTTTCCACCCAGCTCCAATAAGAAACTCCTCAAGTGCCAGCTCTTTATTTGAATTTCTTGTAACGCTTTCATATAAAGTGGACATAACCGCATCATTTTTCACAAATACTTTCCTGAATCCAGGGGTAAGAAACAAACGGCATGCCTCATCATAATTTGTCTGCGCTACCTCTGCAAATTTCTTCAAGGTTTTTATTTTACCACCTGAATATTTGATACTGGATTGATATATATTTATTACATATGGAATATTCTTTTCACCTGCATTAGAAACAATATTAAAGCTTCCTTTTATTGTATTTCCTGCACACACATTCTTTACAGTAACTTTATATATTATTTCACGCTTTACTCCTACAAACTGATTCTTTTCAATGGTAACCATATTATTAGTTGAATACACCAGACCTTTAAGCTTAATACCATTTGTACTTTCTACAACAAAAGAACCTGTATGAATACTGTCCTGTTCCATATTAATTTCTATAAATGATTCTGAAACCTCCAAAACGGGAATTTCATTTTCGACCATTCCGGTAGATAATTTTTCTATTAAAGCCTTCATGCCGTACCTACTCAGTTTCCTTTCTTATCAGGTTTAAATGTTCTTTCATATTTTTTTCATAACCCATATCTGTCGGATTATAAAATTTATAGTTGCTTAACTCCTCAGGAAGATATTGCTGATTAACATAATGATTTTTGTAATCATGGGCATATTTATAACCGGTTCCATGACCTAACTTAGAAGCACCTTTATAATGTGCATCCCTCAAATGGTTGGGAACTGCATATGTTTTTGCCTCTCCCATCATAGATAGTGCTGAATCAATTGCACATATTGCCGAATTACTTTTTGGGGCTGCTGCCACATAAATTGCTGCCTGTGACAATACAATACGTGCTTCAGGCATCCCCAGCATATTTACTGCCTGTGCCGCATTAACTGCAACAACTAAGGCATTAGGGTCTGCATTACCTACATCTTCAGCTGCACATATTATTATCCTTCTTGCAATAAACGTAACACTCTCACCGGCATACAGCATTCTGGCAAGATAATATACTGCCGCATCAGGGTCCGAACCTCTCATACTCTTTATAAATGCTGAAATTACATCATAATGACTGTCACCATCTTTATCATAACGTACTGCTCTCTTTTGTATGCATTGTTGTGCATCCTCCAGCGTAATATGTATTTTGCCATCAACACTTCTGTCTGTTGTCAATATTCCAAGTTCAATTGCATTAAGTGCACATCGTGCATCTCCATTAGAAACATCAGCAAGAAAATCAACCGCATCTTCATCTATATCTGCATTGTATATTCCCATACCACGCTCTTTGTCGTAAACTGCTCGTTTAATAATTTCTTTTATATTATCATCACTCAGTGGCTTTAACTCAAAAATTATTGACCTCGAAATCAAAGCACCATTTACTTCAAAATAAGGATTTTCTGTTGTCGCACCAATGAGTATAATTGTTCCATCCTCTACAAAAGGTAATAAGTAATCTTGTTGTGCCTTATTAAAACGATGAATTTCATCAACAAACAGAATTGTTTTTCTGCCATACATTGCATAAGTTTCTTTTGCATCTGCAACCACTTCCTGCATATCCTTTTTACCTGCCACTGTTGCATTAATCTGCTTGAAATCTGCACTCGTGGTATGGGCAATAACTTTGGCCAATGTGGTCTTTCCAGTACCAGGTGGTCCATAAAATATTATGGAACTGATTTTATCTGCCTTAATTGCTCTATATAAGAGCTTGTCTTTTCCAATTATATGTTCCTGACCTACGACTTCTTCTAAACTTATAGGCCTTAGTCTGCTAGCCAAAGGAGATTCTGTTTTTGCCGTATTTTGATTAATGTATTCAAACAAATCCATACTTTACCTCTAGTATCCCATAATTATAAATATCATACCACATTTTGCATTGTTTGAATACCATTTTACAAATTATTTCTTGAATGGAAATGACTTTTGTGGTAGAATGTTTGTCTATACTACAAGTTTAAAAGAAGGAGGGACATTCATATGGATGAAAACATTTTTAATGAAATAACACCCGAAATATTAGAGCTTGCAGAATTATGCAATAAGAATAATCAGATAGATACAAGTCTCTATGACAGATATGAAGTCAAACGGGGTCTTAGAGATGTATCAGGAAAAGGCGTCCTTACCGGACTTACCAAAATCGGCAATGTTCATTCATATGACACAGTCAATGGTGTGTCTGTCCCTTGTGAAGGCAAATTATATTATAGAGGATATGATATTGAACAAATTTGCAATGGTTTTATAAAAGATAATAGATTTGGATTTGAGGAAGTTACCTATCTGCTACTTTTTGGAGAACTCCCGGCACAAAGTAATCTGGATGCTTTTTGTAAAATCCTGTCTGAATACAGACAGCTTCCGCCAAGCTTTGTACGTGATATTATTATGAAAGCTCCCAGCAACGATATGATGAATGCTTTGGCCAGAAGTGTATTAACATTATATTCCTATGATGATAATCCTAATGACATATCCGTTCCTAATGTTTTACGTCAGAGCATCGGATTAATTGCAAAGTTTCCTCTGCTCGCTGTATATGGTTATCAGACATATCAGCATTATTACAATGGCAGAAGTCTTCATATCAATACACCAAGCCAGCATCTTTCAACTGCTGAAAACATTCTAAGACTATTGCGCCCTAACAAGAAATATACTGATCTTGAGGCAAAGATACTAGACATTGCACTAGTACTTCATGCCGAACATGGTGGTGGTAATAACTCTACTTTTACTACTCATGTTGTTTCTTCTACTGGTACAGATACTTATTCAGTTATTGCTGCATCTCTTGGTTCACTTAAAGGTCCAAAACATGGTGGAGCTAACGCAAAGGTTATTGCTATGTTTGACCATATGATGGCTAATGTAAAAGATTGGGAAGATGAAGAAGAAGTATCTGCCTACTTAAGAGCACTTTTGCGAAAAGAAACTTTTGACAAAGCAGGTCTTATTTATGGAATGGGGCATGCTGTATATTCTATATCGGATCCTCGTGCAAAAATTTTCAAAAGCTTTGTTAAAACTCTTGCTGAAGAAAAGTGCATGCTAAAAGAATTTAGACTTTATTCAATGGTAGAACGTCTTGCCCCTGATATAATTGCACAAGAACGCAATATGTTCAAAGGTGTAAGTGCTAATGTAGATTTTTATAGTGGATTTGTATATCGTATGCTTGGTCTGCCACAAGAATTGTACACCCC
>JBJEMK010000042.1:0-4440 GCA_051879635.1 Eubacterium sp. | reverse complement strand
TCAGAAAGAATAAGAGAATTAGTTGAAATCTTAAATAAAGCGGCCAGAACATATTATCAGGAAAGTCATGAAATTATGAGTAATCTGGAATATGACAGGCTTTATGACGAACTTTTATCTCTAGAAAAAGAAACAGGAATTGTTCTGGCGAACAGTCCTACAGTTAATGTGGGATATGAGGTTGTCAGCGAACTTCCTAAAGAAAAGCATGACAAACCAATGCTTTCACTTGATAAGACAAAGGAGATATCAGGTCTTAAGGCATTTCTTGGAAATAAAAAAGGGCTGCTGTCATGGAAACTTGACGGGCTGACTGTAGTACTCACATATAATAAGGGAAGTTTAATCAAGGCGGTTACCAGAGGTAATGGTACTGTAGGTGAGGTAATTACTAATAATGCAAGAGTGTTTAAGAATGTGCCTGTTTCTATTGAATTCAAAGGTGAACTGGTAGTTCGCGGTGAAGCAGTTATTAAGTATTCGGATTTTGAAATGATTAATGCATCGATAGAAGATGTGGATGCAAGATATAAGAATCCAAGGAATCTGTGTTCAGGTTCAGTAAGGCAGCTTAATAATGAAATAACAGCGCAACGCAATGTCAATTTTTATGCATTTGCGCTGATAAAAGCAGAAGAGACAGTATTTGATAATTCTGTACAAAAGCAGTTTGAGTGGCTTAAATCACAAGGCTTTGATGTTGTTGAACATAAAGTAGTAACTCAGGACTCTGTAGATGATGTGGTTAAGTATTTTGCAGACAAAATAGCAGACTATGATATACCATCTGATGGACTGGTAATGGTTTTTGATGACATTCAATATGGTTTGTCTCTGGGGACTACTGCAAAGTTTCCAAAAAACGGACTTGCATTTAAATGGGCAGACGAACAGGCTCAGACAAGGCTTCTTGATATTGAATGGAGTCCAAGCAGGACAGGACTTATAAATCCGGTTGCTATTTTTGAACCTGTAGAGTTAGAGGGGACAACTGTAAGCAGGGCCAGTGTTCATAACATAAGTATTATGGAAAATCTGGAACTGGGAGTTGGTGATACGATAACGGTATATAAGGCAAATATGATTATACCTCAGATAGCAGATAATTTTACCAGAAGCGGAGTAAAGGACATTCCAGATAAATGTCCGGCATGTGGTGGGCCGACAAAAATTCAATCGATGAATGACGCGAAATCTTTATATTGTATTAATCCTGACTGCGTTGCCAAACATGTAAAGCTTTTTACCCATTTTGTAGCAAGGGATGCTATGAATATTGATGGATTATCTGAGGAAACTTTACAGAAGTTTATTGATAAAGGATTTATACATGAGTTTGCAGATATATTTAAATTGAGCAGATATGAAGAAAAAATTGTTAGTGAAAAAGGATTTGGAAGGAAGTCATATGAAAATCTGGTTAATGCCATAAATAATGCAAGAAATGTTTCACTTCCATCATTGATTTATAGTCTGGGCATACCTAATATAGGTCTTTCAAATGCAAAGATGATATGCAAGAATATAGGATATGATATTGATGTGTTAAGAACAGCTACTCGTGAAAAACTGGCAGACATTGAAGGCGTGGGCCTTGTTATTGCTGATACATTTGTTAAATATTTCGAAAATGATGCTAACAATGTTAAACTCGATAATCTTTTGAAAGAAGTTAATATAATTTCACAAGAAGTAAACAATAAAGAGCAGATTTTTGAAGGTAAAACTTTTGTTATAACAGGTAGTGTTGAGCATTTTAGCAATCGAAAAGAGTTGAAAGAGTTTATAGAAGAGCGTGGAGGCAAAGTGACAGGAAGTGTAACCGGAAATACAGATTATCTTATTAATAATGATTTAACTTCTGTTTCGGGTAAGAATAAAAAGGCAAAGGAATTGGGTATTTCTGTTATTAGTGAGGAAGAGTTTCTTGCACTTGCAAATGCATAAGTATAGTGTTAAAATTTATTAATATTAAATTTTAGGGAGGCTTTCCAATGCCTATTAAAGTCCACGGTGATTTGCCGGCAAAAACAGTAATTGAACAGGAAAATATTTTTATAATGGATGATACGAGAGCTATATCTCAGGATATACGTCCATTAAAAATTATCATATTGAACCTGATGCCTTTAAAGCAGGAGACAGAGATACAGTTATTAAGACTTTTGTCTAATACTCCAATACAGGTAGACGTTACATTTATGTATGTTGAAAGCCATGTATCTAAAAATACTCCTGCCAGTCATTTAAATCAATTTTATTCTACATTTTCAGATGTTAAGGAGCATAAGTATGACGGAATGATTATTACAGGTGCTCCTGTTGAACAGATGGATTTTGAAGAGGTCACATATTGGGATGAACTTAAGGAAATTATGGAATGGTCCAAGGGAAATGTAACAAGTACATTCCATATATGCTGGGCAGCACAAGCTGGTCTTTATTATCATTACGGTATTAAGAAGCATAGGCTGCCACAGAAAATTTTTGGCATATACACTCATAAGGTACTTCATAGAAAGGTTCCTTTGGTAAGAGGTTTTGATGATGTTTTTTATGCACCACATTCCAGATATACCGGCGTATCAAAAGAAGAAATCTATGCAAATAAAAATCTTATTGTGCTTGCTGAGTCGGAGGAAGCAGGTGTATTTATAGTGATGACAGAAGATGGAAAGCAGATTTTCGTTCTGGGTCATCCTGAATATGACAGAGTTACACTTGATGAAGAGTATAAGCGCGATATAGCCAAAGGATTAGAGATTGCAATTCCCAAGAACTATTATCCTGAGGATAACCCCGACAACACTCCGTTATTAACATGGAGGAGTAATTCTAACTGTCTGTATACTAATTGGCTTAATTATTATGTATATCAGGTAACTCCATATGAATTATAAGTAAAGCAATAGATGTTAATCATCCACAACAAAATCAAGATAAATTATATTTTATAGTCAAGGAAAAGTGCTCTGGATAAACCAGAGCACTTTAAAATTATTTGCATTTAAAGTCAGTAGGACTGTCGATTAGTGTTGCAGCCTGAAATTCATGTTTGTGCCCATCTTCTTCTTCAGTAAAATCTTTAATAAAGTGTATATGTTTGTCATTACCAACATTAATAGCACCACCGGTTTTTCCACAAAATTCATGAAAGTGTTTATCAGAAAAGTCAGTATGGAATTTGACTTCGTGGAAATGATCGTGTTTATCTTTGGTATATATAGCTTCTCCGGATACCGTACAAAATCTGTGATTATGGCACTCGTCACATTCATTAAAGATTTTAGTACTACCAGTTATTTCGTGAACATGTTTTTGTTCATTGCAGGAATGCTGATTATTATACATTATAAGACTCCTTTTTCTTTTATTGTATGATACATAAAATGAGATGAGCGATAATATTATGCCGTTTATGTCGTTATACAAGTCGTTTAGGTTTAATTTGTCTAAATATGTTGAATTTATATAGAAAAAAGGTAATATGGGAAATAAACAATTTACGCAGATAAGTATTATGACAGTCATAATGCTTATCTGTATTATGAAAGGGGCATTTTATGAAATACAACAGAGTATTAATTATTAGTACAATTATAGTAACTATCCTGCTTTTGATGACTGCATGTAAAAGTAATGAAACTGATACAGAGTCTTGTTCAACAGATGATAATTCTACAAATAACATTGAAACTACTAGTGAATTAATTATTGATGAAAATTCCAGAAAAGCAGTTATAAGAGATAACAGTTATGATCCGGTAAAAGAGGATGGAAATATTTTTACAATACATATAAGTAATGAATATAAAGAAAAGGCTAAATTAATGCAGGAAATAGAATCATCACCATATCTTGAAAAAATGGAACATGTATATTTTGGAAACTGCAATATCATAGTTAAAGATTTGAGTGTTGTGAGGAAAGAGTGGCTTGATTATTCTGAAATAAATTATAAATCAATGTTTAATGCGGATGGATATGTAGATATTCCAATATGTATATATAGTTATGAAGGATGCGATGAAACCCTGCTTACAGCCACTCAGATATGGAGTGGATTTGAAGCATCTTTGGAGGATTATCGTGGCAAATTATCCCTGATGCTGGAAAAAGGAGATTCAATAGATTTAAGATATACCAGACCGGGACAAAGTATTACAACATTTGATGATGATAGTTCTTTGATTCAGACAGTTACATTGGATAGAGTATCTATGGATACTCCATGGTGGTGTAATATGGTTAATGAATCTTCTGAAGCTATGTTAATAGTTCCATATGAAGTTATTACCAATATGTATGGCGAAGATTCTGTTACAACTTATGTAATAAAGGAAAACAATTGTGAGCATAAATTAAGAGACTATTTAGAAGAAATATGTGCTGAAGATAAGAATAAAATGGATAGTTATGGTAATGCCCTCATAAATATTT
>JBJEMK010000041.1:0-4470 GCA_051879635.1 Eubacterium sp. | reverse complement strand
ATTCGGATAGACTGGAACCACACTTTTCCATACTGCTGTATAAGTAATGCTCTCAGTTACAGTATCAGATACGACCGGATTCCAGCCATCAAAAATGTATCCATCTCTTGTTGGAGTACCGCCATTAAATGCAGGTGTAGCATTGTCGGCAGGAACAATGGATGTCTGATCTGCAAAGATTTCAGCATTATTAACACCATCTGTATATGTTACAGAATAACCTGTTTCCCGGTATTCGTTTGTATAGCCGCAATAATCACAAACCTTTTTGACGGTTCTGCTATAGGAATTATTGTCTGCCTGTACCCACTCACCAGCGGTAACAGTATAAGCATTATCTTTATAACCATCTGTATAACACTTACCGTTTGCCGTGTCTATTTCATGGGCAGCCATTTCTCCGTTTTCCCAAACTTTAGTACTATCTATGGAAACAACTGTACGGCCGGAATTGCCATTTCCATACTTTGTGTTGAATTCAAACAATCTTGAACATGTGATATCCTTCTGTTCCTTAGTGTATTCTTCGTTCAAGTTATCCGGAGTAACGCCGTTTACTGTATTGTTTCCGGAAATATTGATGATATATTTGTAATCGCCCATATTGCTGTCGTTTATGTTCATGACAGCCTTATCTTTTTTCCCTTCCGGCGTGTTGCCGTTAACTACGCAATCATTATAATTAACGGTAATGTCATACTTTCCCGCACTGTAGTCTGTATAGACATTTATCGTCTTACCTGAAGAATTAAATGTGCATCCATCGAAGGTCATTACAGGTGAACTGTAAGTCCATAATGCGTAGTCACCTGACGGACAGTTAAAAGTTGTGTTTATAAACGAGGCTGTTTCGTAACCCCAGTAGAAGGTCTTGCCGTTTATTACACAGTTTTCTGTAACTGTGTTATCTGCACGGATGAATCCAAGATAATCAGCTGTACCGCTCTGCAGAGTTATGTTTTTAAATGTAATTGTACCGGAACCGTCAAAGCTGTAATCGCCGTTGTATTCTGTACCGAATTTATCCGGGTCAGGTATTGTTGCCCCAATACCCCATGCAGTTTTATCAGTCCCCTTCCCTACAAAGGTGAGGTCTTTTCCCTTTGTATCTGCATTCTTATTATAGAGTGTGTATTTTCCTTCCCCTAATACAATGGTATCACCACTTACAGCCGCATTTACTGCAGCCTCCAATGTCTCATATCCTGTTTCTCCAATCCATGCAACTGAAGTCTCTTCTGCAAAAGCAGTCATTGGAACACTGTAAATAAGGACAACAAGAAGTGACATCAGTACTGCAAAAATCTTTTTTGTTCTTTTCATACTTCCCCATTAACATTCCATAATGGGCAGCTGGCTGCCTTACCTTTAACAGGTTAATCACTGTCAAAACCTTAGGCCCTCTAGCTTTCTGTCACATCCTTTCGGATGTTTTAGCTTTCGTTATTTCCTCCTTTCAAATATTAACTATAACTTATTTCCTATCTAGTCATTATACCATATATTTCCTGTAATTTCATGGGTTTAAATTACAGATTATTTCAGCATGCTGATGCACATTAACCTGTTTGATGAGGAAAAACGTTGATATATCAATGTTTTTTAAGAATGTGTAAATATGTAACATTTTTGACATACTATTGAGCAGGCAATTTCACATTGCTGCAAGGGAATATAACAGATGGTATTGCCGGCTACCGCAAAAAGGTCATTAACCAGTTCAAGGTACACATACAAAAAAAGACACAAGCCGGCATTGCCGGCTTTATGTGTCTCAAAAGAATAAAGGCGATTATTCTTCTCTTCTTCTACCTATTACTAAAGCACCGCCAAGACCAAGTGCAGCAAGAAGTCCTAATGCTCCCCACATAGCGAGCATAGTCTCATCTCCGGTCTTAACGCCCTTAGCTTCTGTATCTGCATCACCATTTGGCTGTGCATCGATATCCTTACCATCATCAATCGGATCGTTATCTCCGCTTGGATCAACAACAGATGGTTCTTCAGGGAGTTTTTCCCACTGAGCGTAGTATACAGCATCTCCTGTTACAGTCTCTGCTACTTCAGGTGACCATCCGATGAACTTGTATCCTTCTCTTACCGGTTCGCCTGTAAATGCAGGAGTTTTATCACCCTTTTTAAGGTTAGTTGTTGACTGATCTTCAAATACTACTTCATCATCAACACCGTCCATGTAAGTTACAGTGTATACTGATTCAGGAGTAAATGGAGGTACTATAGGATCAACTACTTCTTCACGTATATATGTATATGTGAATTCTCTCACATCTTCAGCCTTCTGTACTGTTTCTGGAGTTCTTGGAGTCCAAGAACCAGATTTGATGTATCCTGATGCAGGCTTATCACCATATCCAGGAACATGTGAAAGCTGTGCTTTAGCATCACCATCATTTGAAGGTTCTCCGTCAAGCTTAAATGTTACTACTTCTGAAACATCAGATGTGGAACCGTCATTCCATGCACCATTTTCAACCTTATAAGTGACTGTATCCTGATACTTGTCAGGGATTCCATCACCTGGTTTTTCTTTATCTTTATCCTCATCTGGATCTGAAAGCACATCCTTTGAGTAATAGATTATTATCTCACGATCAGAATTTGCACCAGTTGCATTCTCAACTGTAAGTGATAAATCATCTGATGTACTTGTCTGAACATATCCATCAATACTCTTTGATGCATATGCTGCAGCACTAATTGTTTCAGGAACTGCAACATTGTTAACTGTTTCAGAGTCAGCAATCTCTTCATGAGTATCTTCGTCTACATACTTAACTGTATAGTTTGTGAGAGTAAGAATGCCGTCAAGATGATATGCGTTTGTTCCATTATAGACAAATGGATTGTCTGAACTAATACTTCCTGCACCATCTTCGACTTTTAAATCCTTCCATGCAATCTTATCCGATAATACATTAAAACCAGTATTGTATCTAGGAGAAATGCTGCCAAGAATCTTATTTCTATCAGCAATGCTTAATGCAACACTCGAATAAAGGTCCATTTCAGTAGCTTTTTTTGCTACTGCATGTGAAGATACGCCTATTACATACCAGTTATTTCCTGTTGGATTAGCAAGCTGCGTAAGGCCATACTTTGTAGTAATACCATTATCGAAGATTCCTTGTACCTGTACATATATGTAAATATTATCTGTAGTCTGAGCCCACTGTGCTACATATGTTACATTACTTGTCACTTTCTCTGCTACTTTAGGACTCCAGCCTGTGAATGTGTATCCTTCATGCCCTGTTACAGTTGGTGCTGCAGGTGTATTTGCATTGTAGTCAAGAGAATCTGTTGTCTGTTTTGTAAATGTTCCGTGATCTCCTGGCTCATATGTTACTGTAAACTGCTGCTTGAAGTAAACCTTAAGTACAAGGCTTCCGTCTCCTGCAACTGTTCCTTCAAGTACATTTGAAGCGTTTGTAGCATCAAATACATATCCAGTCTCTGTTGGAGTCTTATCTGTATCTGTTACAGAAACTGGTGTACCGGTTGTTCCGGTACCTGGAACTGATTTATTAGCAGTTGCCGGATATACTCCGTCCTTCTGATAGTAGTATTCTATAGTATATGCTGTATCTGTATTTGCTTTCCATATTGCATAAAGTGTGTTGGTTCCATCAGAATCAACTCTTACTTCCGCACCATTAGCAAAAATGTCTACAGTTGCATCAGCTGTTTTTCCCCAACCTGCAAATGTATATCCAGGTCTGCTGAATCCACATTCAGTAGCAGTCTTGTTTTTAACAAGTGAATTGTTTGCAAGACCTGTAACGACTACATTAGTACCTGTTCCGCCATTAACGTCATATGTAACACTAACAGTTTCAGGCATATCTCCCCAGATAGCTGTAAGAGTTATTGCACCTGTTACAGTAATCTTGTCTCCTGGCTGATAAGTATTTCCATCACTGCCAGTCCAGCCTAAGAATACCTTTCCATTAACATCAAACATATTCTGCTTAATAGCTGCCTGGCTGCCTGCAAGATATAAGTTGTCATCAACTGATATTTCAGAATCAGTTGTAGAAGCAGCATTCATCTTGTATGTTACTCTATATGATTCACCTGCAGAAATAAATATAGGATAAATATCAGTATGTGCATATATTCTTGTGTCAAGATTGAAGATAACATAATTTCCGTTGGCATCCATAGTTGCCCAGCCAGAGAAAGTCTTTCCTTCTTCAGAGCATTCAGGAAGCTTTGTCTGATCTATTTTCTGACCATAACCTACAGGAATACTTACATTACCTGAACTTACATGTGCAGTTACTGTATATGCAGGAGCAGCCCATTTTGCATAAAGAGTAATAGCTTTCGCCGGCATTTTCTTATCCTTAAAGTCATATGCTGTTCCTTCGCCGTACTGATTGTCATACCATCCTGCAAAAACATATCCATCAGGAATACCCTCAGGTTTTTCAGGTGTATATCCCTTAT
>JBJEMK010000040.1:0-4555 GCA_051879635.1 Eubacterium sp. | reverse complement strand
ATAGGAATTATAGCATTTTTTAATAAAAATATAAACATTAGAAAAATATTTTTTTAAAGTTTTCCTTGGATTTTAAATAAAATTATCTGATAGGTTAAATCATTAACCCCGATTTTTCCTTACTTGCATTAATTATTGTATTTAGCTTTTTGCAAGGAATTGCAATAACTATACCTATAAGAAGTGAAATTATTACATAAATTCCAAGACATAATATACATTTCCAATAATAACCTCCGTAGGTACCACCGACGCATTCACGTAAAGCATCCATTGCATAGGTAAATGGTAAATATTTATATATAGCCTGATATATGGCAGGAAGACATTGTATTGGGAATGTTCCTCCGGCTCCCGCAACCTGGATAACCATTATAACTACAGCAACAGCCTCACCGATATTTTCAAATGCAACGGTAAGAGAGTATGTAATCATGGTAAATACAAAGGATGTAAAAGCACAGGCAAACCAGAATTTAATCGGATGATTACATTGTATCTTTATGTATAGAAGGTCTCCAAGACATATTAATAAGGCCTGGGCTTGTCCGATTAGGAAAAATATCATATATCTTCCAAAGAAGGTTTGAACAGAATTTATTTTCGTATCTTCATCAAAATCTTTCACCTTTACATGAATAATGGCAACTAATATTAATGCACCTACCCATATGGCCAGTACTGAGTAAAATGGAGACATGGCAGAACCATAATTTTCAATAGGATACAAATCAACAGAATCAATAGCCACAGGTGAGGAAACAAAGTTGGATAATTCCTCTGAATCCAGTGAAACAGCGGTTTGAAGAAGGCTGTAGGTACCACTCTCCTTGAAATTGATAAGATTGTCAATGGACTCTTGAAGCTGACTTTCAAGGTCATGTACTATAGCCAGACTGTCATTTATTGTACTTTCTATATTTTCCACTGCCTTGCTGTAATCATCTATGCTGACACATAATTCGTCATAGATATTGGATATTGAGTTCATGTAATTCTGTATGGTATTTATATCTGTTGACATCACACCAAATATATCAGAATCCATAAGACTGCTCTTTCCTATTGTGTTTTGCAAATCTGTTAATAATGTCTGCTGAGTTGTTAAATGATCTGAGACATTGGGATTCATAGCACCTGCTGTTTCTGCGGTTGAATCAGCGGTTCTGACAATATTAGAGAGAGCTGTGAGCATAGTGTCAAAGGAATTAATCTGCACATCAGCTACTTTTAATTTTGCAATAATAAGATCAATCAGGGTATTACCTGAAATATTTTCATCTTCCCGGGAAACTTCTGTTGTATCAGTATGTCCCGGTGCATTGACTATACCTATGGATTTAACAAGAGAATTGGTTAGTGTACTTATAAATGTGGCATTAACCTGCTGTTTAACTGAGGTTTTTGCCTTATCTGTAATTTTGGGTGCTATAGCATTCTTTTTCTGATTGGTGTAGTATATTATTTCAGGATGAGTCATACTGTCACTCATAAAGCTTACCATATCTTTGGAAAAATCGGCAGGCATTATAAGTGCTGCATAATAATCTCCTGACCTGACACCTTCAATTGCATCATTGGAGCTGTCTGTAAATACCCATCCGATGGAATCGTTGGTCTTTAATGCTTCTACTATATTGGCACTTATATTAATGTTAACCCCCGCTATATCGATTCCTGTATCATCATAGGCAACAGCTACTTTAATATTACTTGTAGCAGATGGTCCATAGGGATCCCAGTTTGACAAAATATTAAACCATGCATAGAGAGAAGGCAGGATGCCAAGTCCCATTACAACTACTAATGCTACTACATTTTTACCTATATTCCTGCAGTCACGCCGGAAAATCCTAAAAATATTTTTCATTATTTCTTCCTTTCGTTCTGCATATTATCATATGTTTCTTTTGCCTTAATTAAAATCTGAGATGTATCAATTAACGAATCATTTTCCCCGTTATCAAGTAAAGATTTCAACTGTTCTGTCATGTTGTAATCCTTGTATTCAATGGCTATCAGATATCCGCTTATTAAAAACAGTGATGCAATCCATAGTACAAGGTATATTATTTTGGAACTGTTCATGGTAAAGAGTAAAATGAGAAATATTACCGGAACAATAATTATGGCAGCGATGCCGTAGCGAATACGGTCTTTGTTTCTTTTATGCTCTTTATTGTAAAATTCTTGTACTATTTTATCGGGAACTTCTTTTTCTTTTGACATAACAGCAATTCCTCCTTACATCATACCTGTATCATGCATGCGGTGGTGCATATAATGATTCAGTTTCATAAACGGTTTTCTCACAGCAAGACCAATTAACAACGAGCCGGCTACAAATAACATCAATTGTGACATAAGTATGAAATAATCATATTTATAGAATCCGCTTATACATTCTCTCATAGCATTGATACCATAAGGGAATGGAAAATATATGTACACATTTCTGAAGAAGGAAGGCAGTAACTCAATAGGAAATGTTCCGCTGGAACCTGCAATCTGAAGTACAACAAGCACAACTGCCAATGCTTTGCCCACATCCCCGAAGGAAAGAGTAAGTGTATATATAAGGAGAGTAAATGTAAAACTTACAATGGAAGCTGTAAACATAAACAGAATAGGGTGGGCACAGGAGATTTTTAATATAAATAAGTCGCCCAATACTGTTATAACCGCCTGTATCTGTCCACAGAGCCAGAATATGAGATATCTTCCGAAGTACATTTCATGCAGAGAAGCATTTTCTGCATCTTTTCTTCCTTCCGGAGAAGTTTTTATGAGGGCAGTGAGTAACAGTCCGCCTACCCATAATGCTAAAGTTGTATAGAAAGGCGAAACCGCCGAACCATAGTTAATTGCATCATAAATATTTTCTGTAGTTACCTGCACAGGGGATGCGAAAAACTCTCCGTATAGGGAGGCATCCCTATCAAGTAATTTTTCAAGTAGTTCATAATTGTCACTTTCTGCTATCTCATTAATCTCTTCAGTGATTTCCTTTAACTTTAAAATTACATTGTCAAGCAGAGAGTCCAAGGTATTTAAAGTAATATTGACATTGTCCAGTGTGTTGTCAACACCATTTATTATCATACTAACGTTAGTCAGATTATCTGAAGCGTCAATCAGTGAATTATATATTGAGGATACCGAAGCCTTGAATATAGTTCCAGCGCCGGATATTGAATTGGTGACACTTGTGGAAAGAATATTGTTAAGACCTGTTAATGCAGTTTGTCCCTGAGCCAGTGAGTTGTCGATGGCATCCAAAAGTTTTAACGGGTCAGCCTCGGATGAAGCATATATTTCAGTAAATGTCTTTATTCCCTGCTGGGAAGTGGAAATTAATGTTGGCATTAAAGTCAGTGATTGTATCAGATTATCATAAAGTGTCTGATTCTTGCCGTTATTATTCTTAATGTCTTCCTGTTTATATTCCTCAAGTATAGGTTTCAAAGAATCAGCAAGCTTATTACTCTCATGTACTGCTGCAGACATCTGGGTGTTTAATTCATTTAATGAATTTAATATATCTTCTTTACTGGCAGAGTTATCACTATTTTTGAACAGTTGAATTTCTTCTCTCAATATACCTATCGATGTATTAAGATTAGAATTAATTGATACCAGTTTATTAACTGCTGCAAAAATGTTGTCAACATATTGCTGAATAGCTGCATTTGCTGCAGATTTTCCAGCCTCCAGTTTTTCTTTTGAAAAATCGTTTTGTACCTGGTTAACTAAAGTATCGGTTTCTTTTAATGTTTTAGAGAGATTTTCGTTTGAAAATGAAAATTTTGCAATGGTATCATCATATCCGTTAAGATTGTTATTAAGACGGTTAAGTTTAAGGGATATATCTGCTAAAATATTATTTCCGGATAATTCATCCAAGCGGGTGTTTTGAAGAATTGTTGTTACAACAGTGTCTACAAAGGTCTCATTGATTGTCTCCTGAAGGGAAGACATACCGGATTGGGTAATCTTGCTTGCTATTGCATTTTTTTTGGCATTTTCATAGTAAATTACAGAAGGGGCTTCCATTCCGTTCTCAATAAAATCAATCATTGACCGGCTGAAGTTGTTTCCGATTATGATTGCAGCATAATAATCCCCTTTTTTTACGCCATCAATGGCTTCATCTTCACTGTGAGTAAACGTCCATCCAAGTTTATCATTATCCCTGAGATTATCCATTATAGTGGCTCCCATATTGTTATTTATGCCTTCAGAATCAATGTATCCTTCATCAGATGAGTATACGGCTATTTTAACTGAACCGGTATTGGCATAAGGATCCCAGTTGGAATATATATTAAACCATGCATATAACGATGGTATTATACACAAACCACCCGCAATAATAAGTGCAAAGATATTTTTACAAATTCCTTTAATATCATTGAGAAAAATCGTAAATATTGTTTTCATATAAAATTACCCCGATCTGTTTATCTGTACCTGATTATAGCACAGCAGACGGGGTAATACCATATATTATCTTATAAAGCTTGTTCTTGCTCCTCTTTCCGTTGCAGGTAGTTTT
>JBJEMK010000039.1:0-4578 GCA_051879635.1 Eubacterium sp. | reverse complement strand
ACTGCTTTGGAACCACTGTAAAACCAAGCCTTGTTCCTGTGAAACCTGCATTTTTAGAAAAACTGCATATTTCTATTGCACATTTTTGTGCTCCATCACATTCATAGATTGTATGTGGCACATTTTCTTCTGATATATAAGCTTTATAAGCAGCGTCATAAATAATTACTGCCCCAATTTCATTTGCATAATCTACCCATTTTTGCAGTTGCTCTTTTGTAATTGTCGAACCTGTAGGATTGTTTGGAAAACAAAGATATATTATATCAGGTTTTTCCTTTGGAATCTCAGGTGCAAAATTAGTTTCTGCCGTACAAGGCATATATATTACATTGCTCCAACTCTCTTTATCTTCTATATAAGTGCCTGTTCTTCCTGCCATTATATTGGTATCTACATAAACAGGATATACAGGGTCACATACAGCAATTCTATTATTAACATCAAAAATATCACCAATATTGCCTGAATCACTTTTTGCTCCATCACTTACAAATACTTCATCTATGTCAATATTAACGCCTCGGGCATTATAATCATTTTTTACTATTGCACTTCTTAAAAATTCGTAACCAAGATCCGGTGCATATCCTCTAAATGTCTTTGCATCTGCCATTTCGTCTACTGCATTATGTAATGCAGTAACTATTGCAGGCGCAAGTGGAAGTGTGACATCTCCAATACCAAGTCTTATTATCTCTTTTTCAGGATTAGCTGCTGCATATGAATTTACTTTCTTGGCAATTGTAGAAAAAAGATAACTGCCTCTTAGTTTTAAATAGTTTTCATTAATTTTATACATTTTTTATAAGTCCTTTCTTTATTCTCTATACATGATGCTCAATATCATTCTGGCTGTTTCAACCATATTATTTCCACTATCCATGCTGGTTTTCTGAATGTATCTGTGAGCTTCATTTTCAGTAAGATTATTTTTCTCCATTAAAACTTCTTTAGCCTGCTGTATAATAGCTTTTTCTTCGGGATTCCTCTGCTTAATTTCACGCCTTCTCTTACGTCTTTTGATAGCAAGCGATTCTAATAACATTTCTGTAGTATTCATCATATCTCTGACTTTAAGTGGTGTTTCCAGACCAACTATGCCGGAACCGGCAATATCCATTATACGTTCGGCAGAAGCTATAACAATCATTTCAAATGTATCTGAAAGATTTCCTCTTAACTCGCTATACAACATGTCGGTCATCTTATACCCGCATATTACGAGACCATCATTAAGTCCATCAAGCATGCTTATCGCCTGCGCACCTGAAGTGCAGACAGCTAATACATCATAGCCATTTCTTGTCAGGAGACTTTTTATTGCCCGGCCGTCATTAGGGCCGCTAAATGCAATAACAATATTCGGCAAGAATATCACCTCCAGTTTTGTTGCAAAATAAATGCATCGATATAATTATAATAACATATTAAATTTTGTATAAATATTCATCTATTTCCCAACTTGTAACCTGAGAACGATATTCTTTCCACTCTTTAGTTTTAGCCTTTATATATTCTTTGGATGTATGCTTACCTAATACACCCTGAATAAACCTGTCTTTTTTAAAAGCTTCAATTGCAAGGAAAAGATTTTCCGGAATACTTTCAATTCCTGCCGCTTCCTTCTCCTCATCATCCATTTTAAATATATTTTTATCTATACCTGCAGGAGGGGTAAGGCCCCTCTTAATTCCGTCAAGACCTGCTGCAAGGCATACTGCAAGTACAAGATATGGATTGGCTGAAGGGTCAGGACTTCTAAGTTCAACCCTTGTGCCCTCTCCCCTTGATGCAGGTATTCTGATTAACGGGCTTCTGTTTACTGCTGACCAGGCAATATAAACCGGAGCTTCATAGCCCGGAACCAGACGTTTATATGAATTAACCAATGGATTAGTAATAATCGTCATACCTTTCATGTGTTCAATAATACCGGCTATAAAGGAATATGCTTCCTTGCTAAGTCCCAGTTTATCGGAAGAATCTGCAAAAATATTTTTCCCGTTTTTAAAGAGAGACATATTTGTATGCATACCTGAACCATTTATACCATATATTGGTTTTGGCATAAATGTAGCATACATCCCATGACGCTTTGCTATACTCTTAACAGTAAGTTTAAATGTCTGTATATTATCTGCTGTCTTTAGGGCTTCATCATATCTAAAATCAATCTCATGCTGTGCCGGTGCAACTTCATGATGTGAAGCTTCTATTTCAAATCCCATTTCTTCCAAGGTAAGTACCATATCTCTTCTCGCATTTTCTCCACAGTCAATAGGACTCATATCAAAATAAGTTGCTTTCTCATGTGTAAGGGTAGTTGGATTACCATGGTCATCTGTATGGAACATAAAGAACTCACACTCAGGACCTACATCAAACTGATATCCCATATCTGCTGCTTCTTTAAGAACCTTCTTTAAAATATATCTTGGATCTCCTTCAAATGGAGTTCCATCAAATTTATAAACATCACAAATAAGTCTTGCAACCTTACCCTGTTGTGGTCTCCATGGGAAAATTTCAAATGTGTCAAGGTCAGGATACAAATACATATCTGATGATTCAATTTTTACAAATCCTTCTATTGAAGAACCATCAAACATGCATTCATTATTCAATGCCTTTTCCAATTGGCTTGAAGTAATTGCCACATTTTTCATTGTTCCAAATATATCCGTAAACTGAAGCCGTATAAAACTAATGTCTTCTTCATTTACTAAATCAATAATCTGCTGCTTCGTGTAACTCATGATGTTTTCCTCCTCATTTCTACTATTATTACATAAATAAAATATATAAGAAAACTTTTCTTTACTTCTTCATAATATAATATAAAATACACTTGCTATAAATAAAACAACTTGTCCGCCCTGCTTATTAAGTAATATGAAGAGTTTCCTATTATAAAAATATAGGTTATCACATATTTATTGTCAAGATTTATATATTGCATTTACCCTATAATACATATAAAATGGAGATATTAAAATGTTCATATTAACATTATACTTTTATGCTCAAAAGCTAATATGGCTTTTAATGCCATTGGAGATACAGATATGAAAAATACTACTAAAAAGTGCTTGCGAAGATTGTATAGAAAATTAAAATATAAATTTAAAAAACAAAAGAAGCTTTTTAAAATACTTCTTGTATTTTCTGTTTTTCTATTATTATTTTATTTTATATGTGCTCTAACAAAACAAAATAAAGATTTACCTACTTCTGCTAATGAAATAGAAAGTGACGCCACACAGGGTACTGATATCATAAATGAAACTGCTTCATCTCTTGATATAGGCAATAATGAAACTGATGAAAATGGCAATGTAATTACAAAAGAAGATACTGATTTTGAACAAGGGGAGGGTAATACATTGTCTTTAGAAGAAAAAATTAACTTTAATGCAACACATCCGTATTTAATTAAAGTGAATATTGCAACTAATCGTGTAATTATATACGGAATCAATTATGCCGACGTATATTCCATACCTTACAAGGTTTTCGTATGTTCTGTCGGCAGGGAAGGTCAGGAAACTCCTACCGGAACTTATGAGTTATATCAGAGGTATGACTGGTGCAGAATGGTAGATAATTCTTATTCACAATATGCAATCAGATTTAATGGTTCTATTATGTTTCATTCTGTTCCTTATTACTATCTTTCAAAAGACAGTTTGGAAACAGAAGAATTTAATAAACTCGGTTCTGCGGCTTCTTTGGGATGCGTAAGGCTTAGTGTTGAAGATGTCAAGTGGATATATGACAATTGCATAGATGGAACTGTTGTAGATGTATATGAAGATGCAGATGAAGAACTTGAAATTGAAGCTTCAGAACCAATACGAATTCCTGAGGATAGTGAATATGCCGGATGGGATCCAACTGATCCTGACCCAGACAATCCTTGGCATAATTTGGAAAATTAACTATAGTATTATAAAATGGAGGATACATGTCACAAAAAATATATGCAGTAAAAAAAGGTATAACACCTGGAATTTATAACACCTGGGAAGAATGTAAAGCAATGGTCAACGGTTTTTCAGGTGCAGAATACAAAAGTTTTAAAAATATTAACGATGCCTATAATTATATGAATGATAAGAATGCTACATCAGATTCAGTTCCTGAATCTGATGCAGAACATGCAATTGCTTATGTTGATGGCAGTTTTAATATTAAGACAAATATGTTCTCATATGGAATTGTTTTATTTTATAATGGTAAAGAACTGCACTTTTCCCAAAAATTTGACGACCCCAAACTTGCTTCAATGCGCAATGTTGCCGGGGAAATATATGGTGCATGGGAAGCTATGAAGTACGCCATATCAAATAGTATTCCTTCATTAATAATTTATCATGACTATGAAGGAATCGCCAAATGGTGTGAAGGCTCTTGGAAAACAAATAAAGAGACAACTATTGCATATAAGCAATATTATGACAGTATTAAAGACAAGATTCACATTGAATTTCGTAAAGTAAAAGGCCATTCAGGAGATAAATATAACGATCTTGCGGACGAGCTTGCCAAAAGTGCAATTTTTTAATTTTTTTACAT
>JBJEMK010000038.1:0-4596 GCA_051879635.1 Eubacterium sp. | reverse complement strand
CATGAATTGTAATGCATGGTGCAAGCTGCACACTCAGCCATCTTGTGAGTTCGTTACTGAATTTTGAAGTAGCTCTGTCTGTCTGGAAAATAGGCACGCCACAGTTTTTTCCAATACTCAGCATCTTTTCTTCAGGTTCAATTCCCTGACAGCAGATTAAGCATGGTATTCCACTTGACATAAGCTGCTGATAAATACTGAGTCTGCGTTCTTCACTAAGGCTTGCAAGATAAGCATATTCTACATTACCAATAAGCTGAACTCTTTCTTTATCAAAGTGATCAAAAAACCCGGCAAGCTGTAATGCCGGTCTGTTAATATCCGGTAAGTGTATATTTATCTTTGTAAGTTCAATATCTTTTGTTAAAACCTTCAAATTATAATTGTCTACAATCTTTTGTAAATCAATCATTGGTGTAGTACTATCCATGCCATTCTCCCTTCCTCACAGTTATTCATATAATAACAAATATAAATGCCTTTGTAAAATAAAATATTAATGAAAATATTCATAGACATTTCTTGCCGATTTTTCGTTCATTGATTCTACTTCTGATAGTTCAGATATATCTGCATCTCTGATTCTTTCCAGTGATTTAAAATGCCTCATCAACGCGCGTCGCCTTGTTGGTCCTATTCCATCTATATCATCAAGTATAGAATGGGTCTGACTCTTTGCCCTGAGATTTTTGTGATACTCTATCGCAAATCTATGGGCTTCATCCTGAATTCTGGTTATAAGCCTGAAAGCTTCAGATGATTTTTCAATAGGTATTTCTTCATTATTATGATAAAGACCTCTGGTTCGATGATGGTCATCCTTTACCATGCCGCATACAGGAATATTTAATTGCAGTTTTTCTAATACACTTAATGCAACATTAACTTGTCCCCTGCCGCCATCCATCAATATCAGGTCGGGCAGTCTGGTCTGCTCATTTATTCCTCTGCTAAGTCTCCTTGTAAGTACTTCTGCCATACTTGAATAGTCATCAGCACCCTTTACCCATTTAATTTTGTATTTGCGGTAATCATTTTTTTTAGGTCTGCCATTCTCATAAACAACCATTGACCCTACTGATTCAAAACCGTTTGTATTAGAAATATCAAAAGCTTCTATTCTGACAATTCCTTCTACTCCTATAAAACTTTCAAGTTCTTTTACTGCACCTGTAGTACGTGCCTGTTCACGCTTATATTTTTCTCTGTCCTGTGCAAGAAGAATCTCTGCATTTTTTGCCGCCAGTTCAATAAGTTTTTCCTTTTGTCCCTTCTTTGGAACCGTTATCTGTACTTTTGTGCCTATACGTGAAGTAAGCCAGCTTTCAATTATATCTTTATCCTCTATTTCTGTCTGAAGCATTAATTCTTTTGGGACATATGGGGTGCCGCTATAATATTGCTTCACAAAATTTTCAATAATATCTGCTCCGGTATCACTTCCATATGAAGAAACAAAAAAATGTTCGCGACCTACAATTTTCCCGCCTCTTACAAAAAATACCTGAACCACTGCATCCTTTTCGTCTTTGGCATATGCAATTATATCTCTGTTATCAAAATTATAATTAGTAATCTTCTGTTTTCCAATTACATGCTTTATACTACCTGTCAGGTCACGATATTCCTTTGCAGCCTCAAAATCAAGATTTTGGGCTGCTTCATTCATTTTATCTTCAAGTTCTTTCAACACTTTGAGATAGTCACCATCAAGAAAATTCATGGCTCTCTTTACATTTTCCTTGTATTCCTCCGGCGTAATAAATCCGCCACAAGGACACGAGCACTGATGGATATGATGATAAAGACATGGACGTGTTCTACCTATATCCTTTGGCAGCTGTTTGTTACATGAACGCAATTTATACATCTTACGTATAAGCTCAATTGTATCCTTAACTGCCGCTGCACTTGTAAATGGTCCATAATATTTACATTTATCCTTTTTCATTGTTCTGGAAAAAAGAATCCTGGGATATTCTTCCTCTAATGTAATTTTTATATATGGATAACTTTTATCATCTTTTAACAGCGTATTATATTTGGGTCTGTACTCCTTTATAAGATTACATTCCAATATAAGTGCCTCAAGTTCTGAGTCAGTTACAATATATTCAAACCTTGTTATCTGTGAAACCATCTGTTGTATTTTTGAGGTCTTTGTAGTACTTTTTCTAAAATACTGTCTGACTCTGTTGCGCAGTATTACTGCTTTTCCCACATATATAATTTCATCCTTTTCCCCATGCATAATATATACACCCGGAGACTTTGGAAGTTTTTTTAATTCATCTTCAATCACAAACATTATTTTCGCCTTTTGCTTTATGGAAAATTTCCATAAACTGTGCACCGGTAATAGTTTCCTTTTCATAGAGATATGATGCTATCTCATCAAGAATTTCTCTGTTATCAATTAATAATTCCCGGGATTTTGTATAGCATTCTGCAAGAAGCTTCTTGACTTCATTATCAATTTCTGCAGATATTTCTTCACTGCAGTTTATAGATGCCCGTCCTGTAAGATATTCATCTTCTACCACTTCAAGACTCATAAGACCAATCTTGTCTGACATACCAAATTGTGCAATCATGGCACGTGCAATTTCCGTTGCCTTTTCTATGTCATTTGATGCTCCCGTAGTAACTGTATCAAATGTAATTTCCTCTGCAGCCCGTCCGGCCAAAAGAGTAGTTATACGGGCAATAAGCTCCTTTTTTGTCATTAAAAACTTTTCTTCTTCGGGTGCCTGCATTACATACCCCAGTGCTCCCATAGTTCTAGGCACAATGGTAATTTTTTGAACAGGTTCTGTGTCCTTTTGCAAAGCTGTAACTAATGCATGTCCTACTTCATGGTATGCAACTGTTTTCTTTTCTTCCGGACTTAAAATTCTGTCTTTCTTTTCTTTTCCTGCAATAACCACTTCTACAGATTCAAATAAATCATCTTGTGATATTGCATTCCTACCATGTTTTACAGCATTAATGGCTGCCTCATTTATCATATTAGCTAAATCCGAACCGACTGCACCACTGGTTGCAAGTGCAATTGCCTCTAAATCTACTGTTTCATCTAATGCAACATTTTTGGAATGAACCTTAAGCGTCTCTAAACGTCCCTTGAGGTCAGGCTTATCAACAATTATTCTCCTGTCAAAACGCCCAGGACGCAATAGTGCCTTGTCAAGAACGTCAGGTCTGTTAGTAGCTGCCAGAATAAGTATGCCTTTTGAAGTATCAAATCCATCCATTTCTGCAAGCAGCTGATTAAGCGTCTGTTCACGTTCATCATTACCACCATATCTGGAATCTCTGCTCTTTCCTATGGCATCAATCTCATCTATAAAAATAATACATGGTGCATTTTCCTGTGCCTGCTTAAATAAGTCTCGTACTCTGGATGCGCCTACACCTACAAACATTTCCACAAAATCAGAACCTGAAAGTGAGAAAAAAGGAACCTTGGCCTCTCCTGCTACCGCCTTTGCCAGCAAAGTTTTACCTGTTCCCGGAGGTCCCACCAAAAGTGCCCCTTTAGGAAGCTTTGCCCCTATCTTTGCATATTTACCGGGATTATGCAGAAAATCAACGATTTCCGTAAGAGACTCTTTAGCTTCGTCCTGTCCTGCCACATCCTTAAATAACACCCCTGTTTCCTTCTTCATATATATTTTGGCATTGCTCTTACCAACTCCCATAACTCCGCCTGATTTTCCAATTTTCCTGATAAAAAATCCCATAATCATATATGAACCCGCAAAAATCAGTACCCATAAGATAATTGAATCCATAACCGTGGCCGTAGTGTTGACATATTTACCGCTAAAATCTACTGATGTATATTTTGACTTTAAGTCTGAAATCAAATCAGGATCATCAATGTCTGTAGTCCAGTAAGTTATCTCGATTAATGAATTATCTGCCTGTACAGGAGTAATAATAATTTTTCCGGTTGAATCAAACAACACTGAATCCACTTTGCCTTCGTCCAACATCTGTAAGAACTGTGAGTATTCTACTTCCTTAGTTGTAAGGCTGGAATAAAAAGATGACATAAGACTGCTTATAAAAAAGGTAAAAACAAGTGCACATAATACAACAATCAGCGTAGTTTTAATACCACCCTTATTATCTCTATTTCCATTATCTCTTTTATCATTTTTATTTAAATTATTTAAGTCCATATTGTATCCTCGCATTATTATATATTTAGTACATAAATCAGAAAAATTATTTATATTTTAGTAAATTTTAAAAATTTTAAATAATCTGCCTTGTTTGATTATAATCTATCTTTTATACATAAATCAACAAGTATATTGTGAAATTTTGGACATAATTTATGAAATTTTTTCAAGTTATAGAGCTATTTTCTATTTGAATTATACACTGTCTGGTAGTATAATGGAGCATATATGTTTTTATTTGAGGATTTTTAAAACAGACAAAATACATAACTTGTTTGAGGAGGAAATGGTATGCCAGTAAAATATGTATTTGTAACAGGTGGTGTTGTATCCGGTCTTGGCAAAGGTATTACTGCTGCTTCTCTTGGACGTCTTCTTAAGGCAAGAGGTTACAAGGTAACAATGC
>JBJEMK010000037.1:0-18871 GCA_051879635.1 Eubacterium sp. | reverse complement strand
ATTCTTACGAATCCGCGCCTCGCGAGAGAGTTCGCAAGCGAACTCTTTGTTCTTAATTGGTAATATTGCACAAATTGGACTACTAAATTTCTATTTGTAAAAATGGTATATATATTGATATAGTAAGAGTGCATCAAAGAATATAAATATTCTATGGAGGTATTATGAAAAGAAATAAAATTCACAAAAGAGCTGTCAGTGTATTGATGGTGACTGCATTAGCAGTAACAATATTTTTGCAGGGGTTTACAGTCAGCAGTATTGATGTTCTTGCTGCAACAATGACAACGGGAGACGATTTAGTAGCAAGCGATACAGGTTTTAGCAGCAGTTCATATTGGACGGCAAGTACAATTACAGTAGGTAATTCTACCAGCTATACTTTTGGCTCTACCGCATATTATGCATCATTATCAAAGTTTTATGGAACATCAGGAACGACAGGATATGTATATTGGAATACATCAACTACATTTCCGGCCGGAACATATAATATATCTTTTACGGCAGCAGGCTCGGGCATAACATTTTATCCATATCTTAATGGACAGCTTACGAGCACTTCATCAGCAATATCTTCATCAGCAAGTTCATGGAGTTCTGCTGAAACTATTAGCTTAGAGTTTACGTTATCAAGTGCTACTACAGGATATATGGGTGTATATGCTAAATCTACATCTACAACATCATGGGCAGATATTACTGATATTTCCATAACCTATGAGGGAAACGCATCTGATTATTCGTATTCAGGATATACTAAGCCTACAATTACAGCATCTTTAGGAAGTTCATCGGTAACATATCCTTCAACTATATCAATTGAGCTGGCAGCTGATTCAGGAGTCACCAAAACAGATACAGTATCAGTAACATGGACAAACACCAGTGCAGTTGACCTTAATACGCAGGGTACATACACTATTTATGGAACATTTACATATTCTGGGACATCATATTCATGTGAGGGAACAGTTATTGTACAAAAGACAGGTTCCGGAACAGCAGATTTTGCCGGGGTAACATATAAAGGCGTATTAGTAAATGGTGGCGACTGGATTAAAGGCGCAGATGTTTCTACGGTTATTTCATTAGAGGCAGCCGGTGTTACATATTATGATTCAAATGGAAACGAAGAAGATTTGATAAAAATTATGGCAGATGCAGGAGTTAACTGTATTCGTGTACGCGTATGGAACGACCCATACAGATCAGGAAAGACAAAAACAGCTGCAAACAGCTATGGTGGTGGAGTATGTGATTTGGATTATTGTGTTCAGATAGCAGAAAGATGTGCAAAATATGGAGTTAAGTTATTTGTATCTTTCCATTATTCAGACTGGTGGTCTGATCCTTCACGTTCGATAGTTCCAAAAGCATGGTCCGGTTATACTGTTGCACAGAAAGCAGCAGCATGTTCCACATTTACGACTGAATCATTAGAACAAATAGCCGCAACAGGCGTTGATATTGAGATGGTTTCAGTTGGTAACGAAACTACTAACTATATGTCAGGTGAGTCGAGTTTTTCAAATATAGCAACAATTATGAAGTCAGGATGTGAAGCAGTAAGAGCATTTGATCCGGATATACTTATTGCATTACATTTTACCAATCCTGAAACATGGAACTTTTCGACAGCATTTGCTTCAACACTTAATTCAAAAGGTGTAGATTATGATGTGTTTTCAACTTCATATTATTCTTACTGGCATGGTACGCTTGCTAATCTTGAAACAAAATTAGAGGCAGTTGCTAATACATATGGTAAGCTGGTAATGATTACAGAATATTCACATCCATATACTACCAGTGACCTGGATGGCTCATCTAATACTATGAGTTCATCAGATATGACTACATATATAAAGTCAACATTTGGGGAAGCTTCCGAATCAGGACAGTATTCGGCAATTCAGAACCTTAATGATTATTGTGCCGGAAGTATTACCAACTGTATAGGAACGTTTTATTGGGAGCCTGCATGGGTTGCAGTAAGTAGCAGTAAGTGGGCAACATACGGATGTGGATGGACTACTGCATATTCGAGTGAATACGATTCAAGCAATGGTTCAAGCAGCGTTGGAGGAAGTGGATGTGAAAATCAGGCATTATTTAATGCAACAACATACAAGCCACTTAAATCTATAACAGATGAAGTATTTAATGATGTGTGGACAGATGGGTATGAGCCTATTTTAGGACAGGCTTTGGCACAGGCGTCAAGTGTATCGAGTGGTTATTATAATATAAGATTTGTTGGTAATATTGATGCATTATCATATGATAGTGCCGGATTTAAGATTGAAGTTTATGATTCCTCAGGGACAATAGTAAAATCATTAGCAAAAAAACCGACAGCAAATGCTTATCATGGAATTATGTCATCCGGTACAATGGTAGAACCATCAAGTGGATACTACTTTACATATTGCTTTAGAAATGTACCTGCGAGTACTACATATTACTTCAAGGTAATACCATATGCAACGTCATATGAAGGTACAAGTGATAATCATAATAATTATCAGACAGCCTATAAGTATTATAAGTGTGTCAATGGAAATTTAACAGTAGTTAGTTCAATCGGTGAATAATATTTATTAAAGTGGATGTGCAAAGACTAGAGGTCGTTGCACATCTGCTTTTTGTAATTAGTTCTTTATTTTTTAGTATATTTATGATATTCTAATTTTATCTATGTATGGATAAACATAATGACAAAATACTTATTTATGAGGTATATATGATGAGTGAAATGAAAAGAGTTTTACTTAAGCTGAGTGGGGAGGCACTGGCAGGCGATAAGAAAACAGGTTTTGATGAAGCAACATGTGTAGCTGTTGCAAAGCAGGTAAAGCAGCTTGTTGATAAAAATATTGATGTTGCCATAGTAATTGGAGGCGGAAATTTCTGGAGAGGCAGAACCAGTGAAAAGATTGACAGAACTAAGGCAGATGCCATAGGAATGCTGGCTACAGTAATGAACTGCATTTATGTCTCAGAGATTTTCAGAACAGAAGGCATGAAAACAGAAGTACTTACTCCATTTGAATGTGGTGCATTTACAAAACTGTTTTCTAAAGACAGAGTAAACAAATATTTTGAAAGAGGAATGGTATGTTTCTTTGCAGGAGGTACAGGCCATCCATACTTCTCAACAGATATGGGAATGGTATTAAGAGCTATTGAGATAGAGGCAGATTGCATATTGGGAGCCAAAGCTGTAGATGGTGTATATGACAGTGACCCGGGCAGGAACCCAGATGCAAAGAAATTTGATAAATTGTCAATACGTGAAGTTGTAGATAAGAAACTTGGCGTTATTGACCTGGCAGCATCTGTTTTATGTATGGAAAATAAAATTCCTATGATTTTATTTGGATTAAATGAAGAAAACAGTATAGTTAAAGCAGCGACCGGTAAAACAACCGGTACTATAATAACAGTAGAATAATACTAGAAAATAAAGGAAGGTATGAAAATATGGATGAAGAATTAATGTTGTATGAAGAAAAGATGAGTAAGACAATTAATAATCTTTTGGGAGAATTTGCAACAATAAGAGCAGGAAGGGCTAATCCGCATGTTCTTGACAAAATAAAAGTTGATTATTATGGAACACCAACACCACTGCAGCAGGTTGGTAATGTTTCTGTTCCGGAAGCAAGGATGATACTAATTCAGCCATGGGATAAAACACTTATAAAAGAAATCGAAAGGGCTATACAGACATCAGAATTAGGAATCAATCCTACCAGTGATGGTTCAGTTATAAGACTTGTATTTCCAGAGCTTACCGAGGAAAGAAGAAAAGAGATTGTAAAGGATGTTAAGAAAAAAGGTGAAAATGCAAAAGTAGCCATTAGAAATATAAGAAGAGATGCAAATGAACATTTCAAAAAGATGAGTAAGTCAGGTGAAATTACTGAGGATGAACTTAGCAGTGCAGAGGATAAGATTCAAAAAATGACAGATAAGTTTGTCGGCATTGCCGAAAAAGAAATAGAAGATAAAACAAAAGAGATACTTACCGTATAATATGACATTTGACGAATAATCAGGAGTTATATTTATGATTTGAAACAGGAGACTTATGAGTCCCCTGTTTTAGTCGTTTGAGTAAGATGTAAGTATATTTTACGGAGGATTTGTAATGTCAGCTATTAAAGATATTGAAGGCTTAAATATACCTCAGCACGTAGCAATAATCCTTGACGGAAACGGAAGATGGGCTAAAAAAAAGATGCTTCCCAGAAGTATGGGACATGTTGCAGGAGCCAAGACTGTTGAGCAGATATGTGAAGATGCTTCTAACCTGGGAATAAAGTATCTTACAGTATATGCATTTTCAACAGAAAACTGGAATCGCTCAGAAGAAGAAGTGGGAGCAATTATGAAGATCCTCAGGAATTTTCTGTTAGACTGTATAAAGCGTGCTAATGGAAATGATATGAAAGTAAGAGTTATTGGGGAGAGAAGCAGACTTGATTCAGATATCATTCAAAAAATTCAGGAACTTGAGGAAGCAACCATAAATAATAATGGACTTAATTTTACAATTGCAATTAATTATGGCAGTAGAGATGAGATTACAAGGGCAATAAGAAATATTGTTCATGATGCACGTGCAGGAAAATTATCAGAGGCAGACATAACAGAAGAACTTATCAATGAATATCTTGACACGGCAGGGCTCCCATATCCGGATTTATTAATAAGAACAAGTGGAGAAGAGAGATTATCTAATTATCTTTTATGGCAGCTTGCTTATACAGAGTTTTATTTTACGGATGTTTTATGGCCTGATTTTGACAAAAATGAGCTGATTAATGCAATTATAAAATATAATGGAAGAGAACGCAGATTTGGCGGGCGAATGGAGGATTAATGGCAAACAATAAATTATTATCTGGTTCTTTTATAACAAGAACAATAAGCGGAGCAATAGTTCTTGCCTTCACACTAATTACGATAATAATGGGTGGAGATGTATTATTTATTGCAATAGCGGCTCTTTCACTACGTGGGCTTTATGAAATGTATCGGGCATTGAATATGCATCTTAAACCAATAGGGTTTATAGGATACTGTGCGGCAGTAGCATATCTTGTTCTTATAAGAATTGATAAAACCAACTATATTACAATATATCTGGTATTAGTTTTGTTAGCATTATTGGCAGCATATGTTTTTACGTTTCCCAGATATAAAACAGAAGATATAATGATGACTTTTTTCGGATTGTTTTATGTCGTATTAACGTTGTCATATGTATATATTGTACGCCAGGGACATAATGGAGAGTATATTGTATGGCTTATATTTATAAGTTCATGGGGAAGTGACACCTGTGCATATTTGTTTGGTATGCTTTTTGGCCAACACAAAATGGCACCGGTATTAAGTCCAAAGAAAACAATAGAGGGTGCAATCGGAGGTGTTATAGGTGCAGCAATTCTTGGAGCTGTATATGCTACTATATTTCATGGTGGGATAGTAGCTGAGAATATGGACGCAAGAATTGCATATGCAATAATATGTGCAGTCGGTTCACTTATTTCAATGGTTGGAGACCTGGCAGCTTCAGCTATTAAAAGAAATCATGGAATAAAAGATTATGGTAATCTTATTCCTGGGCACGGAGGAGTGTTAGACAGATTTGACAGCGTAATGTTTGTGGCACCTATAATATGGTTGATGCATGCATTATTCTAAATTTATTTAACAGAATACAAAATGAAAAATATATCAATACTTGGTTCAACAGGTTCAATAGGAACCCAGACACTTCAAATAGTAAGAGATAATAAGGATATAAATGTAGTTGCAATTGCAGCAGGCCGTAATATTGAATTGCTGGAAAGACAGGTCAGAGAATTCAACCCAGAAATAGTATGTGTATGGGATGAAAATAAAGCAAAGGAATTGAAGGTTAAAATCCACGATACAGGCACAAAAGTAGTGTATGGTATGAATGGACTTATAGATGCTGCAACGGCTGAAAATGCAGATATAGTTGTTACTGCAATAGTGGGTATGATAGGAATAATACCTACTATACAGGCAATTAAGAGTGGAAAGAACATTGCACTGGCAAATAAGGAAACCCTTGTTACTGCAGGACATATTATTATGCCACTGGCAAAGGAATATAATGTAAAGATTTTGCCGGTAGACAGTGAGCACAGCGCAATTTTTCAAGCATTAAATGGTGAAGAAAAGAAAACAGTAAGCAAAATACTGCTTACAGCTTCAGGTGGACCATTCAGAGGACTGACACGGGAGCAAATGAAAGATGTCAGAGTTGAAGATGCGTTAAAACATCCTAATTGGTCTATGGGGCGTAAAATAACTATTGATTCAGCAACAATGGTAAATAAGGGATTAGAAGTTATAGAGGCTCAATGGCTTTTTGGTGTCAGATTAGAGCAGATAGAGGTTGTTGTACAGCCACAAAGTCTGATACATTCTATGGTGGAATATGAAGACGGAGGCATTATTGCACAGCTAGGAACTCCTGATATGCGCCTTCCTATTCAGTATGCCTTATATTATCCGCATCGCAGATATTTATCAGGTGACAGAGTGGATTTTGCAAAAATCGGGCATATTGATTTTGAAGCACCGGATACAGAAAATTTTAAAGGACTAAAACTTGCGTTTAAAGCAGCCGGGATGGGCGGTTCAATGCCAACAGTGTTTAATGCAGCAAATGAATTGGCGGTAAGCAAGTTCCTTAATAATAAAATAGCTTTTTTGGACATACCTGATATCATTGAGTATGCCATGGGAGAACATAAAATAATTGCAGATCCTACTGTAGAACAAATTCTTGATTCAGAAAAGTCTGCATATGAATTAATTAATAATAGGTGGTAAGTATAAAATGGTAAGTATTATTATTGCAATCGTAATATTTTGCGTGCTTGTAGTATTTCATGAGTTTGGTCATTTTATAATGGCTAAGAAAAATGGAATATATGTAGTGGAATTTTCAATAGGCATGGGCCCCAGATTATTAAGCTTTAAAAAAGGCGAAACAAGATATTCCTTAAAGCTTTTACCTATAGGTGGTTCATGTATGATGCTGGGTGAAGATGAAGATATAGACTCAGTATATTATGATGATATTGTTGGAAAAGAAGATGAGAATGCGACTGATGCAGAAAAGGAAGAGCGTAAGGCAAGGATAGCGAGGCTTAAGACGAGAACTTTTAATGCAAAATCAGTATGGGCAAGAATTTCAGTAGTATTGGCCGGACCTGTATTTAATTTTTTACTTGCGTTTATATTGTCAATTATTGTTATAGGAAGTGTAGGCGCAGACCCATCATATGTAACAGCTGTAGAAAAAGGCTCACCCGCAGAAGCAGCAGGCCTGAAACCGGGAGATATAATTACCGAATATAATGGAGACAGCATAAGCATAGGAAGGGAAATATATATCGAACAATATATTAATCCACCGGCAGCTGATAATGATATTTCTATATCATATAATCGGGATGGAAAGACCTACAAGACGACGCTCACTCCTAAGCTTGTCGAGCAATATATGCTGGGAATTGAATATTATGGAGAAGATACAGCAGCTCAAATAAGAGATATAACATCAGGAAGTGCCGCAGAAGCAGCAGGCTTAAAAATAGGAGATATAATTCTGGAGATTAATAGCACTTCCATAGACTCAGGAGTTGCTTTAGACCAATATCTTGCAGCACATTCACTTGGAGAAGAGGCAATATCAATAAGATATGAGCGTGACGGCATTCAATATGAAACAGAGTTAACTCCAGCCAAAATTTCATATGTATCAACAGGTTTTACTTATAATCTTGCCAGGGAAAAACAAAGCTTTGCAGATGTGATTAAGTATAGTGCAATTGAGGTCAAGTATGAGATAGTTACAGTTGTTAAAAGTCTTAAATGTCTGGTGACAGGAAGAGTTAGCGCAGATGAAGTTTCAGGACCTGTTGGAATTGTAAATGCAATCAGTAATACTTATGAGCAAAGCAGGGAGGATGGCATATGGTATACAATACTTAACATGCTTAATATATCCATAATGCTTAGCGCTAATCTGGGAGTAATGAATCTACTGCCAATACCTGCATTAGATGGTGGCAGACTTGTTTTCCTGATTATTGAGGTGTTTAGAAAAAAGGCAATTCCACAGGAAAAGGAAGCAATAGTACATCTTGTAGGAATGGCTGTTTTAATGCTTCTTATGGTGTTTTTATTATTTAATGATATTTCTAAACTTTTATAATCTGATAGAGGAACAATATGTATAGAGATAATACAAAAGTAATCAAAATAGGAAACAAAGTTATTGGAGGAGGGAATCCAATTCTCATCCAGTCAATGACAAATACAAGAACAGAAAATATTGAAGATACCGTAAAGCAGATAAAATCCCTTGAAATGGCAGGATGCGACATAATAAGATGTGCGGTTCCGACAATAGAAGCAGCAAAAGCTATAAAAACGATAAAGCAGCATATATCCATACCACTGGTAGCAGATATACATTTTGATTATAAACTTGCAATTGCATCAATTGAAAACGGTGCAGATAAAATACGTATTAATCCGGGGAATATAGGAAGCGTCGAAAAGGTTAAGGCAGTTGTTGAAGCAGCAAAGGAACGCAGTATACCAATCAGAGTAGGAGTAAACAGTGGTTCTCTGGAAAAAGATATTCTGCAAAAGTATGGAAGGGTTACTGCACAGGGTATAGTAGAAAGTGCACTTGATAAAGTAAAAATTATAGAAAATCTGGGATATGATAATCTTGTAATAAGCATAAAATCTTCAGATGTTATGATGTGTTATGAGGCTCATAAACTTATTGCAGGTAAAACGCAGTATCCATTGCATATAGGAATAACAGAATCAGGGACAATTACTTCAGGCAATATTAAGTCTGCAATTGGTCTTGGCCTGATTTTAAATGAAGGTATAGGGGATACCATAAGAGTTTCTCTTACGGGCGCTCCGGTAGAGGAGGTTCGGTCAGCTAAACTTATACTCAAAACTTTGGGATTGCGAACAGGGGGTATTTCAGTTGTATCATGTCCTACATGTGGACGTACACAGATTGATTTGATTTCATTAGCCGGCAAAGTAGAAAAGCTGGTAGAAAATTATGATTTGGATATAAAAGTTGCTGTAATGGGCTGTGCTGTAAATGGCCCTGGAGAGGCAAAAGAGGCAGATATTGGAATTGCCGGAGGCAAAGGAGAGGGACTTCTCATTAAGAAAGGCGAGATTATAAAGAAAGCTCCGGAGACTGAACTTCTCGCACTGCTTGAGGAAGAATTGAAAAATTGGAGTGATTAATTAAATGGAGACCAAGAAGTTTTTTGATGCTTTTCCTAATCTTAAATTAAATTCTGAACTAACAGAACTCTTTGAAAAGGTTATAATAACTCAGATTATTGCAAGCCGTAAAAAGAGTTCTATTCGTATATGGATACAATGTGGTTATATAATAGACATAAAGAAACTCAAAGAAATGGCTGATGAGATAAGCAGACAGTATTTTAAAAATACAATTGCAGTTGAATTTGTTGAGAGATATTTTTTGTCTTCACAATATACTCCTGAGTTTATATTTAAAGAGTATTATGAGAGTATAATGGAAAGGATGCTTGATGACGGTGCACTGACACAGAAAATGTTTAAGGCATCAAAGATAAGTTTTTCTGAGAATGAAATGCATATTAAAATTGAAGACAATATAACAACTACTCAGAAATCAAAGTTTATCCAAAATGTACTTGAATCAATGTACAGAGATGTATTTGGCATAGAAGTAAAAGTGAACATTGAAGTTACAGAATCAAAGCGTGATAAATATAAGGAACAAAATGCTGCAATCCTAAAGGCTAAAACAGAAGCTATTATGGAACGGGTGCTTACTGCGCAGTCAGAAAAAGAAAATATAACTACGGAAAATGAAGTTGCTGCCACTGCAGAAAATACTAATAGCAGTATTGCAAAGAAGTCTTATGCAAGAAGGATGGCAAATCCGGATGTAATATTTGGAAGGGATTTTGAAGAAGAGGCTATACCTATAGTTGAAGTGGACAGGCAATTAGGAGAAGTTGTTATAAGAGGCCAGGTATTAAATCTTGCTTCCCGTCCGATAAAAAACGAAAAAACCATTGTGTCAATTACAATTACAGACCATACAGACACAATTATTGTAAAGATGTTTTTGAAAAATGAATTTTTGGAAACTGTACTGCCCGAAGTTGATAAAGGGAAGTTTCTTATGATAAAGGGTGTAGCATCACTTGATACATATGACCATATGATAGAGGTATCATCGGTTACCGGAATAAAGAAAATACCATCTTTCTTTTCAAAACGCCATGATGATGCATTAGAAAAAAGAGTAGAGCTTCACTGTCATACTAAGATGAGTGAAATGGATTCTATATGTGATACGGCAGAGCTAGTAAAACGCGCATATGAATGGGGGCACAGAGCAGTAGCCATAACAGATCATGGAGTAGTACAGGCTTTTCCTGATGCAAGACATGCGTATGAAGATATCGTTGCAAAATGTAAAAAAGAAGGTAAAGACCCCGACTTTAAAGTAATATATGGATGTGAAGCATATCTTGTAGATGATTTAAAGGATATGGTTATCAATTGTAAGGGACAGACCCTAAAGGATACGTATGTAGTATTTGATATTGAAACAACAGGGTTTAGTCCGATTTCAGACACAATTATTGAGATTGGTGCGGTAAAAGTTGATAATGGTAAAATAATTGATAAATATTCAGTGTTTGTTAATCCTAAAAGACCTATTCCATATAGAATTGTACAGCTTACAGGCATAACGGATGAAATGGTTATGGGAGCAGACGACTTGGAACATATACTTCCTGAGTTTATAAAGTTTTGTGAAGGTGCAGTAATGGTTGCACACAATGCAGAATTTGATATGAGCTTTATCAGGGAAAATTCCAAACGGCAGGGCATAGTTTTTGAACCTACAGTAGTTGATACAGTAACAATGTCAAGAGCACTGATAGAAGGCCTTAATAAATATACGCTGGATTCTATAGCAAAGACACTTAATGTATCATTGGAAAGCCATCATAGGGCTGTTGATGACGCAGGATGCACGGCAGAAATTTTTTTGAAGCTGTCCAAAATGTTACAGGATAAAGATATTGACACATTAGATAAGGCAAATGAGTATGGTAAGAATTCTAACAGTGCAACTAAGAAAATGCCGGACTATCACGCAATTATTCTGGCTAAAAACGAAATAGGAAGGGTGAATCTGTACAGACTGGTTTCAATAGCGCATTTGGAGAATTTTAGCAGAAGACCTAGAATATTAAAAAGCAATTATAATAAGTATAAGGAAGGATTAATAATAGGAAGTGCATGTGAAGCCGGTGAACTTTATCAGGCAATATTAAGAGGGCATAGTGACCAGGAAATAGCTAGGCTTGCAGAATTTTATGATTACTATGAAATACAGCCGATTATGAACAATGCATTTATGCTTCGCAACAAAGAAGAAGAAATAGAACAGTCAGAGGCACAAAGTGCTAAAAAAGGAAGAAGAAAGAAGGAACATTTTAAGGTAGATTCCGTTGAAGATCTCAAAGAAATAAACAGAAAAATAGTAGCCCTGGGAGAAAAATTCAATAAGCCTGTAGTAGCCACATGTGATGTACACTTTATGGATCCGGAAGATGAAATTTACAGACGTATAATTCAATACGGAAACGGATTTGATGATGCAGATAAACAACCTCCATTATATTTTAGAACAACAGAGGAAATGCTTGAAGAATTTGAATATTTAGGCGGAGATAAGGCAAAAGAAGTAGTAATAAAAAATACGAATATGATTGCTGATATGATAGAAAATTTTTCTCCTATTCATCCTGACAAGTGTCCTCCTGTTATTGAAAATTCCGATATAACACTTAGGCAGATTTGCTATGAAAAGGCACATGAGATGTATGGAGATCCATTACCTGAAATAGTAAAGGAAAGACTTGAACGTGAATTGAATTCAATTATCAGTAATGGTTTTGCGGTTATGTACATAATGGCGCAGAAACTGGTATGGAAATCCAATGCTGACGGATATCTTGTTGGTTCAAGAGGTTCAGTTGGCTCTTCATTTGTTGCAACAATGGCAGGAATAACAGAAGTCAATCCGCTAAGACCACATTATTACTGTAAGAATTGTAAATATTCTGATTTTGAATCTGATGTAGTTAAGGCTCAGATTGGAGGATGTGGGTATGACCTTCCGGATGCAATATGTCCTGATTGTGGCGAACCATTGATAAAGGCAGGTTTTGATATACCATTTGAAACATTCCTAGGATTTAATGGAGATAAAGAACCGGATATTGACCTTAATTTTTCCGGCGAGTACCAGAGTAATGCACACGATTATACAGAGGTTATGTTTGGTAAAGGCCACACATTCAGAGCAGGAACCATAGCAACACTGGCGGACAAGACAGCATTTGGCTATGTTATGAAATACTTTGAAGAACATGGCGAAAATAAGCGTATGTGTGAAATCGACAGGATAAAGGATAAGTGTACCGGCATCAGAAGAAGCAGCGGACAACATCCGGGCGGTATAGTTATAGTTCCTAGAGATAAGGAAATATATGAATTTACACCGGTGCAGCATCCGGCCAATGATATGACGACCCAGACAATAACCACACATTTTGATTACCATGCTATAGACAAGAATCTCTTAAAACTGGATATTTTAGGACATGATGATCCGACGATGATAAGAAGACTGGAGAAACTGACAAACACGGATGCTATGGAAATTCCGTTTGATGACAAAAAAGTAATGTCATTATTTTTAAATACCGAAGCTCTTGGTATTACTCCTGAGGATATAGGAGGATGTAAGCTGGGTTCTCTGGGAATACCTGAATTTGGAACAGAATTTGTTATTCAGATGCTTCTTGATACAAAACCACAGAAATTTGCTGACCTTGTAAGAATTTCGGGATTATCACATGGTACAGACGTATGGCTCGGTAATGCACAGAAGCTGATTAAAGAAGGTAAAGCTACAATATCAACGGCAATATGTACAAGAGATGATATTATGACTTATCTTATAAATATGGGAATGGATCCCGGACTCAGTTTTAATATAATGGAAATAGTAAGAAAGGGTAAAAAACTTATTCCTGATGAATGGGAACAGGCAATGAAGGAGGCAGGAGTACCTGATTGGTATATATGGTCATGTAATACTATAAAATATATGTTTCCAAAAGCTCATGCTGCTGCATATGTTATGATGGCATTTAGAATAGCATATTATAAAGTTTATTATCCTTTGGCATATTATGCGGCATTTTTTGGAATAAGGGCAAAGGCTTTTGATTATGAATTAATGTGTCAGGGAAGAGCAAGAGTTGATGCTGCTATAGAGGATTATCAGATGCGTAAAGCTGTCAAAAAATTATCAAGCAAGGAAGAAAGCCAGCTGGTAGATTTGAAAATTGTGCAGGAAATGTATGCAAGAGGATTTGAATTTCATAAACTTGATTTGTTTGAGGCAGATGCACATAATTTTAAAATTATTGATGGTAAAATTATGCCGGCAATTGATTCGATAGATGGTTTAGGTGATAAAGCTGCTGATGCGGTGGTAGAAGGTGCTAAGAAAGGACCGTTCCTTTCAAGAGAAGAATTTAGAAACAGATGTAAAGTAAGTAAAACCGTTACAGAAAATATGAAAAAACTGGGAATATTGGCAGATTTGCCGGAAAGTGCACAGTTATCAATATTTGATTTTCAGGAAGATTAGCATATGAGAAGCAAATAAATAAAATATAAAAGATAGGAGATGTAATAATGAAAAACTATACGTTTTGGTTTGCAACAGGTTCACAGGATTTATATGGAGATGAGTGTCTTAAAAAAGTAGCAGAGCATTCAAGAATTATTGTTGATAAGCTTAATGAATCAGGAAAGCTGCCATATAAGATAATACTTAAACCTACCTTGATTACTAATGAGGTTATACGAAAAACATTTAATGAAGCCAATGCAGATGAAGAATGTGCCGGCGTAATTACATGGATGCATACATTTTCACCTGCAAAATCATGGATTCTGGGACTGCAGGAATATAGAAAACCATTATGCCATCTTCATACTCAGTTTAACGAAGAAATTCCTTATGATACTATTGATATGGATTTTATGAATGAAAACCAGTCTGCACATGGTGGAAGAGAGTATGGTCATATTGTAACCAGAATGGGAATTGAGAGAAAAGTAATTGCAGGTCATTGGATGGATGAAGATGTTATACAAAAGCTTGCTTCATGGATGCAGACTGCAGTTGGAATAATGGAAAGCAGCCATATACGTGTAATGAGAGTTGCAGATAACATGAGAAATGTTGCAGTAACAGAAGGTGATAAAGTTGAAGCTCAGATAAAATTCGGCTGGGAAATTGATGCATATCCGATTGCAGAACTGGCAGCGTCAGTAGAGGCCGTTTCTAAGGGAGATGCAGAAGCATTAGTTGAAGAATATTATGATAAATATAATATTTTGACAGAGGGAAGGAATCCTGAAGAATTTAGAAAGCATGTTTATGTACAGGCATGTCAGGAAATTGGAATACAAAAATTTCTGGATGACAATAATTATCAGGCAATAGTTACACATTTTGGAGACTTAGGTACGTTAAAACAGCTTCCGGGATTATCAATACAGAGGCTTATGGAAAAAGGATATGGATTTGGAGCCGAAGGAGACTGGAAAACGGCAGCAATGGTAAGGCTCATGAAGCTTATGACTGCAAATGTAAAAAATGCTAAGGGAACCTCATTCATGGAAGACTATACATATAATTTTGTTAAAGGAGAAGAAGGTATTCTTCAGGCGCATATGCTTGAAGTATGCCCTACAGTAGCAGACGGACCTATATCAATCAGGGTAAATCCACTTACTATGGGTAACCGTGAGGATCCGGCAAGACTTGTATTCACATCCAAAGAAGGCAGTGCAATAGCTACGTCGCTTGTTGATATGGGAAACCGTTTCAGATTGATTATCAATGCAGTAGACTGCAAGAAGACTAAAAAGGAAATGCCAAAACTTCCTGTAGCAACAGCATTCTGGACTCCACAGCCTGATTTAAAGACCGGTGCAATGGCATGGATACTGGCAGGCGGTGCACATCATACAGCATTTACATATGATTTAACAGTAGAGCAGATGACAGACTGGGCAGATGCAATGGGAATAGAAAGTGTTGTTATAGATAACAACACAGATATACGCAGTCTTAAAAATGAACTCAAATGGAATTCAATGTATTACAGATAAATAAGAGGAGAAATCATGGATAAAAAATATTCAATAGGTGTTGACTATGGGACACAGTCAGGAAGAGCAGTGTTGGTTGAAACGGATACAGGTAATATAGTTGCACAGAGTGTAAAAGAATATACGCATGGAGTTATTGATGAATATCTGCCGGATGGAAAAACTAAACTTGCACCTGACTGGGCGTTGCAGCATCCTGCAGATTATATTGAGGTTTTGCAATGTACAATACCTGAGGTTTTGCATAAATCAGGTGTAAAAAAGGAAGATGTTATCGGTATGTCAATAGATTTTACTGCATGCACAATGCTTCCGATTGACAAAAACGGTATT
Source organism: Eubacterium sp. (assembly GCA_051879635.1). Lineage (GTDB taxonomy): Bacteria > Bacillota > Clostridia > Lachnospirales > Lachnospiraceae > JBJEMK01. The sequence continues at coordinate 3,160 of JBJEMK010000037.1, read as the reverse complement.
CCTTTATGCTATATGGACAAATATAAATCGGTTCCACATGCATGGCTTAAACTATGGAAACACCATGCTGCACAAAAAGAAGCAACATATCTTAATGAAATAGCAGCAAAAAGAGGAGAAGATTTTCTTGACAGATACGGTGGTAAAATATCATCAGAGTGGATGTTTCCTAAAATAATGCAGATTCTCAATGAAGCGCCGGATATATATGAGGAGGCAGACCGTTTTATTGAGGCCACAGACTGGGTAACAATGATGCTTACAGGATCAGAAAAGCGAAACAGCTGTACTGCAGGATATAAGGCAATGTGGAATAAGAAAGAGGGATATCCTGACAAGGAGTTTTTCAAAGCCCTAAATCCAAAACTTGAGAATGTAGTAGAAGAAAAACTTAGTACAGATATTTACTCATTAGGTCAGAAAGCCGGAGAACTTACAGATGAAATGGCAGAGCTTACCGGGCTTATGCCGGGAATGGCAATAGGTGTTGCTAATGTTGATGCACATGTTTCCTTACCGGCAGTAGGTGTAACCGAACCGGGTAAGATGCTTATGATTATGGGTACCTCTACATGTGATATTTTAATGGGAACTGAAGAAAAGATAGTTCCCGGAATGTGTGGTGTAGTTGAAGATGGGGTTCTTCCGGGATTCTATGGTTATGAAGCAGGTCAGTCCTGTGTTGGAGACCATTTTGAATGGCTGGTAGAGCAATGTATACCTCAGTATGTGTTTGATGAAGCAGCGTCAGAAGGTGTAGGTATTCATGAGCATCTCACTAATAAGGCAGATAAACTAAAACCTGGAGAAAGTGGGTTGCTGGCACTTGACTGGTGGAATGGAAACAGGTCTGTATTAGTTGATGTCGATTTAACGGGAATGATTCTGGGAATGACGCTGGCAACTAAGCCGGAAGAAATATACAGAGCACTCATAGAGGCAACTGCTTATGGGACCAGAATGATAATTGATACATTTGAAGAAGCAGGAGTTCCTATTGATGAATTATATGCCTGCGGAGGAATTTCATGGAAAAATAAAATGATGATGCAGATATATTCTGATGTTACTAACCGTCAAATAAAAATTTCTGCTTCCACTCAGACTCCTGCACTTGGGGCAGCAATGTTTGGCGCAGTAGCTGCAGGGAAAGAAAAAGGAGGATATGATACAATTTTTGATGCTGCTAAAGTTATGGGCAAGGTAAGAGATGAGTATTATACGCCAAATCCGGAGAATGTTAAGGTTTATAATAAACTATATAACGAATATAAGACTTTACATGACTATTTTGGACGTGGTGGAAATGATGTAATGAAACGGTTAAAGAGTATAAAATCAGAAACTGTAAAAAGATAAAAAAGTGCTTGCCAAAAAGAGTTTTCATGTTTATACTATTACAGTAATGCTTACGGCCTGTTGGTCAAGAGGTTAAGACGCCGCCCTCTCACGGCGGAATCAGGGGTTCGATTCCCCTACAGGCTGTTACATGGAAATGTTTTCAATTTATTGTTGCAAAATGAAAACATAAGTGGTATAGTATTTATGTTAATAATGTTTTTACTAGAGGAGTGGACAAAAGTCCACTCTTTAGTTTTGTGTTAATAAAACTTAAATAGGAGGATAAAATTAGTGTCCAAGAAAGCAGAATATGAAGCTAAAACAGAAGAACTTCTTGAGGATATACTTAATGATGAACAATGTGAGTTATATGATATTGAGTATATAAAAGAAGGAACAAACTGGTATCTAAGGGTTTATATTGACAAGCAGGAAGGAGTTACTATTGACGATTGTGAAAAAGTAAGCAGAGCCCTGAGTGACAAATTGGATGAGAAGGATTTTATTAAAGAAGCATATATATTAGAGGTGAGTTCGCCGGGACTTGGAAGAATATTAAAAAAGGATAAACATCTTGAAAAAAGTCTTGGTGAAGAAGTAGAAATACATTTATATAAACCACTAAATAAGAAAAAAGAATTTATAGGACTTTTAGAGTCTTATGATAAAGAAACAATAACTATAAAATCAGAAGCAGATAATGAGTTAATATTTAAACGCAGTGACATAGCTATGATAAGATTAACAATTGATTTTTAATTAGGAGGATAAAGGAAAAATGAACAGAGAATTAATTGATGCGCTGGATGTTTTAGAAAAGGAAAAGGAAATCAGCAAAGAAGTACTTTTTGAGGCTATTGAAAATTCACTTATAGCAGCCTACAAAAATAATTTTGACAAGGCAGAAAATGTTGTAGTAACTGTTGACAGGGAAACAGGTGACTTTGCAATTTATTCACAAAAAACAGTAGTAGAAGAAGTTACTGACAAAGTAACCGAAATAAGTTTAGATGATGCAAAAGAACTTAGCACATCATATAAACTTGGAGATACTGTTAATATAGAGATAAAGTCTAAAGAATTCGGACGTATTGCAACACAGAATGCAAAGAATGTTATTCTCCAGAAAATCAGAGAAGAAGAGAGAAGAGTATTATACTCACAATTCTATGAAAAAGAAAAAGATATCGTAACAGGTATAGTACAAAGAATTAATGGCAAGAACGTTAGTGTAAACCTTGGAAAGATTGATGCTGTTCTCACTGAAAAAGAACAGGTTCCGGGAGAGGTATTTAAGCCAACTGAAAGAATAAAATTATATGTTGTTGAAGTAAAAGATACACCAAAAGGACCAAGGATTGTAGTTTCAAGGACACATCCGGAACTTGTAAAGAGACTTTTCGAGTCAGAAGTATCTGAGGTAAAGGATGGAACAGTTGAGATAAAAAGTATTTCCAGAGAAGCAGGTTCAAGAACAAAAATGGCAGTATATTCACATAACCAGGACGTTGATCCTGTTGGAGCATGTGTAGGTATTAATGGTGCCAGAGTAAACACTATCGTTGATGAACTCAGAGGCGAGAAAATTGATATTATTGAATGGAATGAAAATCCTGCAGTATTTATTGTAAACGCCTTAAGTCCTGCAAAAGTAGTTGCCGTAAATGCAGATCCTGAAGAAAAAACGGCGCTTGTTGTAGTTCCTGATGATGTATTATCACTTGCAATTGGTAAGGAGGGACAAAATGCAAGACTTGCTGCCAGACTTACAGGATTTAAGATTGATATAAAGAGTGTTACTCAGGCAAAAGAAGCAGGA
>JBJEMK010000036.1:0-4644 GCA_051879635.1 Eubacterium sp. | reverse complement strand
CAGATTGTTGAAATATCCGCACTAAAAGGAATTGGAATAATGGAAGCTGCTGAAGCTGCAATTAAAGCAGCAAAAAGCTCAAAAACAGTTCCTATGCATACATTTTCCGGTGCTGTTGAACATGCACTTGCTCATATAGAAGAAGCAGCTGTACATAATATGCCTGATGAACAGCAGAGATGGTATGCAATTAAGATATTTGAAAGAGATGACAAAGTATTAGAACAGTTAAATCTCGATAAAGAAGTTCTTGAACATATTGAAGATGACATAAAAGCGGCTGAAACAGAATGTGATGATGATGCAGAAAGTATCATAACAAATGAACGATATATATATATAGCATCTATTATGAAAGGATGTTATAAGAGAAAGAGAGCAGGACAGCTTTCTACATCAGATAAAATTGACAAGATAGTAACTAACCGTTTTGCTGCACTTCCTATATTTGCAGTAGTTATGTTCCTTGTTTATTATATTTCAGTATCAACAATAGGAACATTTGCTACAGACTGGGCAAATGATGGGGTGTTTGGTGACGGATGGCATTTATTTGGAATCGGAACTTCTGAATATGAAGATGATATGAATGATTATGCGAAAGACTATGTGTTTACTGAAGATGTAAGAAAAATAGTTGCACAGGCGGTTAGTGAAGATGTAATAGGTGCACAGAATATTCAGGACGCAATGGATGATGAAGACTTTGGCGCATTTGATGAGGCATATAGTTCATATGCTGATTCATTAGCAGAAGAAGGATATGATATATCAGAAAGCATAGATGCAGCACTTGAAAGCGATGATGTTCCGGACACTTCGAATTATGGAATATGGGTACCAGGAATACCGGTTCTTGTTGAAAAAGTATTAGATGCGGTAAATTGTGCAGAATGGCTCAAAGGACTCATTCTTGACGGTATAATCGGTGGTGTAGGAGCGGTACTCGGATTTGTTCCTCAGATGCTTGTGCTTTTTATTCTGCTTGCTTTTTTGGAATCTTGCGGATATATGGCAAGAATTGCATTTGTACTTGACAGGGTATTCCGTAAATTCGGACTCTCAGGAAAGTCGTTTATTCCAATGCTTATCGGAACGGGATGTGGGGTTCCTGGTGTTATGGCATCAAGAACTATAGAGAACGAACGAGACAGAAGAATGACAATTATGACAACAACGTTTATACCTTGTGGAGCTAAACTTCCAATTATAGCTCTTATTGCAGCAGCATTGTTTGATGGTGCATGGTGGGTAGCACCAAGTGCATACTTTATAGGTATTGCAGCTATTATTGTTTCAGGCATTATGCTGAAGAAAACAAAAATGTTTGCAGGCGAACCGGCACCATTTGTTATGGAACTTCCTGCATATCATCTGCCTACAATTGGAAATATTCTTCGCTCAATGTGGGAAAGAGCAAGCTCATTTATTAGAAAAGCAGGAACAATTATTCTTCTCTCATCTATAATCATATGGGCAGGTTCATGCTTTGGATTTGCAGATGGTACTTTTGTTTTCGATACAGAGATGGAATTGGAAAGCAGCATACTTGGAATTATAGGTGGAGCAATATGTTGGGTATTTAAACCTATTGGCTTTGGAAACATAAAGGCCACAGTTGCAACAATCATGGGATTGGTTGCAAAAGAAGAGGTTGTAGGTGTATTTGGTGTGCTTGATTTTGAAGGCATGACAAAACTTGCGGCATACTCATTCCTTACATTTAATCTTCTTTGTGCACCATGTTTCGCAGCAATAGGTGCAATTAAGAGGGAAATGAATAATGCAAAGTGGACAGCATTTGCAATCGGATATCAATGTGTTTTTGCTTACGCAGTATCGTTAATGATATTCCAGATAGGCTCAATTTTTACAGGAGAATTAAATATTATTGGATTAATTATTGCAATCGCAGTATTAGCATTTATGGTATATATGCTTGTGAAACCTTATAAAGAATCGACAACTCTTAAAAAGTCAGTAAAAATAAAATAAATATTTAGTATAAACAGTATACAGGAGGGATTACCATGGGTGAGTGGTTATGTAAAAATATATCGACAATAATTATAAGCGTTATACTGATTATAGTGGTTTTAGCAATTATAATAAATATGATAAAAAACAAAAAGGCAGGTAAGTCCTCCTGTGGATGTGGCTGCAGCAACTGTTCAATGAATGGGGAATGTCATAGGCACTAAGGATATTGAATAATAGTAAAAATACATATTTTAGGGCGAAAGGAGAGAATATGAGTATTGTCATTTTGGGCGGAAATGAATGTATGGTCCGCCAATATAAAGATTTATGCAAGGAATATCAATGTCGTGTAAAAATATTTACACAGGTAAAAGGAAGGCTAAAAAATCAAATAGGAAATCCGGATTTGCTTGTGGTTTTTACCAATACAGTATCACATAAAATCGTAAGGTGTGCAATGAATGAAATAAAGGGTCAGAATCCGGAAATTGCTCATGTCCATACTAGTTCTGTTGCTGCATTAAAGAATGTTTTAGAAAACTATGCTGTATAGGAGATTGTATGTGTAATAAAAGATGTTAGTCCGCTATTTCCACCTGTATTGGCAGAACATTTTATGCATATATGTCTTGACCTTTGCGCATTGTACAGATAAAATGTTTATATAATGATAGTACGTGTAATAAAATGGGAAGGTACAGGAGGTGCTGGATATGAAAAAAACAATAGAAAAAATTATATGCGTACTTATAAGTATAGCAATGATTATACCGACATGTTTATGTGTAAACATAGCAGATATTCAGGCGGCATCCAGACTTGAAACTAATGCGGGTTCATCGACATATTATAAGGAACAGATTTCTGAAGACAGCAAAATTATTTACGATTATCTTGTTGAGTATTATGCCGTAAATCAGAATACAGGAACATTAAAATGTTCATTTGATGGTGAAGGTATGGTTATAAAAGCGTCTTCTAAAGATGAATTTGTTTCAGAAATTAAAAAAATATATATTAGTGCAGCAGAAGCATTTTTAATGGATTATCCACAGGTATTCTGGATTAGATTGTTTAATGCATCATATGAATTTACAAATAATAAGGATGGAACATATACACTTAATTATATAAAGCTTATCCCTCAGGAACTATATTCAGGTGGTAAAGCTGATATAAGTGCTTATAATAAGGGCGTAAAGAAAGCGGTAAAAAGTATAAAGAAATCTGCAGGCAAAAATGCAACACAATATGAACTTCTTGTAGCGATTCACGATTATGTATGTAAGAAACTTACATATACTAGTACAGGGAATATGACAACAACCAGTGCAGTATTATTCTGTGGAGACAAAAAGTCAGTGTGTGAAGGATATTGCAAGTCTTTTAAAGTTTTGTGTGATTACTTTGGAATTGACTGTATTACTGTAGCGGGTAATATGTTAAAAGGTGATGGAACAATTGAAAGTCATAAGTGGAATTATGTAGAATTAAATAATAAATGGTATTTAGTAGACTTAGCCTGTGATGACCAGAGAAGCGGCATAGGATATAAGTATTTTCTCGTGGGGAAAAAATCAAAAGGATTTTATTATAAAATAAGCAAGTCACATATTACCAGAGCTGATTATTGGAAGAATGGGATCAAAAATTTCACATATCCTACACTTAACACTATAAGGTATAAGAAATCAAGTGACACAAAAATCAACTCGCTCAGATATTATTATCGCAGTACATTTAAGTATACAGGATATGGAAGAACACCAAGAGTAAAAATAAAAGATGGAATATATACACTAAAAAAGGGTAAAGACTATACTGTGACATATAAAAATAATAAAGAAAAGGGCACAGCCCTGATTATCTTAAAAGGAATAGGCAAATATAAAGGAAAGAAACGACTTACATTTACGATTAAGTAAGATATAAATAAAGGATATATAAGATATGGGAATTGCAACGCAATTCCCATATCTTATATATCCAGTTTGCTCAAATAACTATTATGATAACGTTTGTCATTAGTAACATCAGTACCAAACCAGTCAGGAGGAGTATATGTTAATGCATCTTCTATAGATTCAAATTCAACTTCAACCAAAGACATACCTTCAAACTTACCCTTAAATATGTCAACTTCAGCAGTGAGACTATTATCCAGAGGAATCATATATCGGAGTTTAGTGATAATATTACCATCTGCCTTTTCCAGCAAATGATAATAGCTCTTTTCATTTAGAGGAAGATTATATTCTTCACGTGCCATTTTTCCACCGGATTTATAAGTAAGATAATAATTGTCATTATCCTTACGTATTCTGACGACAGGACCGGTGGAAAGATATGCCTGCTCTATCTCGCGGTATGGATATTTGCTCAAATCCGGCAATTTTTTTATTAAAAACTTTCTTTCAATTTCCATAGTAATAAATTGTATTGCAATATGCAATATTCACTCCTTGCGTTATATATAGAAATAATACCATTTTTTAAAATAAAATGTCTATATATAATATTGATTTACTTGAAGAATAAATTGCAGTAATGTATAATAACACACAAGAATTTGACTTTAAAATCTTATAATATAATTTTTAATAGAGGAGAATATGAAAATGATATATGCATTTTTGGCTGATGGCTTTGAAGAAGTAGAAGCTT
>JBJEMK010000035.1:0-4655 GCA_051879635.1 Eubacterium sp. | reverse complement strand
CAGTAAATCCCGGTCTGACTTCATGCCTTCTCGCCTGATGTTCGTTATAAAGCGGAAGATACTTCACCAGGAGCGGCCGGGGTCCGCAAACCGCCATCCGTCCCGTCAGGATCGCGTACAATTCAGGTAATTCATCCAGTGACGTGGAGCGCAGCAGTTTACCAAAAGGCGTAAGACGCTGCTCATCCGGCAATAATTCTCCGTTCACGTCTCTCTCATTGGTCATTGTGCGGAACTTGTACAACTTGAATATCTCTCCGTGCAATCCCGGTCTTTCCTGCGCAAACAGGACAGGGGAGCCGATCTTAATCTTTACCAGAATCGCAATAACCAGCATGACCGGGCTTAAAACGATACACGCAAGCAATGCACACAGAAAATCCTGCGGACGCTTTATGTACTTTTCATAAAAGCCTTTTTTATGCTCCATTTTGATACCCCTTACATGAAACATCTTTTAATAATCTCAATAATCTGATTCTGCTGTTCAGCAGTCATCTTGTTATCGCTCGGCAGGCACAGACCTCTCTCAAATATATCCATGCCCACATCCTCACTACCACCTTCAATATAGGCATTGGTTTTGGCTCTGCCGTTGCCTTCTCTTGTGATGAAAGGATTCATTCTGTAAATTGGTTGCATATGCATCGGTTTCCAAATTGGACGACCTTCTGCATTAAAAGTTGACAGTGCCTCTAAAATCTCACTCGGACAACTCTTGCCTGACTCACTTGTATATAGCACATCTTTTTCACTACGCACTTGTTTACACATAGCATCCTTGTCAATAATCAAACAAGACAGCCAAAAGTTCGGTTCTGAGTTCAACTCATCAAATGGATTCATAGATACCGGCAAATCCTTCAGCCCTTCCTTATATCTCGCATAAATTGCTTTCTTCTGTGCAATATGTTCTTCCAAATAAGGCAACTGACCACGTACCACACCGGCGATAATATTACTCATGCGATAGTTATAGCCAAGTTCCTCATGCTGATACCACGCAGCATACTCTCGGCTCTGTGTCGACCACTTTCTTGCCTTATTTGCATCCTCAAGGCTGTCCGTAAGGAGCATTCCGCCACAACTTCCTGTCACTATTTTGTTGCCATTATAGGAAATTATGGAAGTATCTCCAAATGTACCAGTCTGCACACCTTTATATGTAGCACCAAAAGACTCAGCCGCATCCTCTACGATCAATGCACAATGTTTTTTGCAGATATCACAAATTTCATCAACTTTGCCTGGTGTGCCATACAAATGTGCTACGACAACAAGACGCACATCCGGGTACAGTTCAAACGCCTTCTCCAGTGCGACCGGATCCATATTCCAAGTGTCATATTCTGTGTCGATAAATATAGGTTCTCCGCCTTCATAAACCACTGGATTTACTGTAGCATCAAAAGTCATATCAGAGCAGAAGACTTTGTGCCCTTCCAAACTGCCGTGTCCAACTTTAGGCTGACCATAGAGTTTCTCACCACAAATCTTCATTGCCAAATGCAACGCTGCTGTTCCGGCAGACAATGCCACTGCGTATTTACAACCAATTTTCTCGGCAGCAATCTTTTCCACTTCATTTATATTTGCCCCCACAGTAGATACCCAGTTTGTCTCTATAGCTTCATCTACAAACTTCTGTTCATATCCATGCATTGTGGGCGATGACAACCATACTTTGGATTTAAACGGTTTGATACCCTCAAACCTCGGGTCAGTCTGATAGTTGATACTTCCCATTATAATGTTCTCTCACTCCATACCTAATTTACTTTTATATGAAATTTCTAAATTACTCATGCTATCTATACATATAATATATTTTTATACCCATATAGCTGATATGCTAATATATTACTGTTTAGGGTTGTATGTTGGTACTATTTTGCGTACCGCACTCTTTATTTCATCAGTATCTTTATTTGCAATTTCATACAATTGTTTTAGTTGTTCTTCAAATTCATCATCATTAAACTCTATTGGCTGTCCAATATGTATAAGTTCATTTTCTGTTGACTGGAGTCCCTCTTCTGCCATAAGCATTTCTTCATAAAGCTTTTCTCCCGGTCTTAGTCCTGTGAACTCAATCTTTATCTCATTCTCTGAATATCCTGATAACTTTATAAGGTTCCTTGCCAAATCTACTATCTTAACAGGCTCTCCCATATCCAGAACAAAGATTTCTCCACCTTTTGCATATGCTCCCGCCTGTAAAACTAAAGATACTGCTTCCGGGATAGTCATAAAATACCTTATTATGTTAGGGTCCGTTACAGTTACAGGCCCACCCGCTGCAATCTGCTTCTTAAATAATGGAATTACCGAACCATTGCTCCCTAGTACGTTACCAAATCTTACTGCAACAAATTCCGTTTTATACTTTCTGTTCATCATCTGTACGACCATCTCGCACATTCTCTTTGAAGCCCCCATTATATTAGTAGGATTGACTGCTTTATCTGTTGAAATTAATACAAAACGTTCTACGCCATTATTGGCAGCTGCCAATGCTGTTTTATATGTACCAAAAACATTATTTTTTATAGCCTCATTAGGACTATCTTCCATCAGTGGCACATGCTTGTGTGCAGCTGCATGATATACAATATTGGGTTTATACTTTTCAAATATAGTATTCATTCTATGTGTGTTTCTAACTGAACCAATCAGCACTACAAGATTAAGCTTTGGAAATTTCTTTTTAAGTTCCTGCTGTATGTCATATGCATTATTCTCATATATATCGACGATTATTAATTGTTTCGGCTTATAAGCTGCTATCTGTCTACAAAGTTCACTTCCTATGGAGCCTCCTCCACCGGTTACCATAACAACCTTATTGCTGACATAGCCCATAACAATGCTCAAATCCAGCTTGATAGGCTCCCTTCCCAGCAAATCTTCGATTTCTACTTTCTTTAGTTTGCTTACATTGAGTTCACCATTAATCAGCTGATACATTCCCGGCAATATTTTTAACTGGCATCCTGTTTCTTTGCATATTTCCAATATTGCCTTTTTCTCTTCTCTCCTTGCCGAAGGCATCGCTATTATTATATTTTCTATTCCATATTCTCCAATTGCAGATACTATCTTTTCCCTGCCTCCAATAATCGGAACTCCAAATATGTATTTCCCCTTTTTGTTTGAATTATCGTCTATAACACACTTAACTTTATAGTTAAGTTTACTATTTCCGTTATTAATTTCCTGTATTATCATGGCCCCAGCATCGCCCGCGCCTATTACCATAGTATTAACAGAGTCTTTTTTAGAATGTCTGCTTTTTAACCATCTGATTCCCCTATATGAGAATCTAATTGCTAATGTTGCCGCCATCATAAATAAAGTTGCAATAAAATAATAGCTCTTAGGCAAATACATATCCTTTGACACATAAATATACATTATTCTAAGACCTATTGCTCTACTTACTGCTAATATAATATTAGCGAATATAACATTAAATATCTCTACTATGCCCGCATAAGACCAGACACTATTATACAGTCTGAATGCAGTAAATATAATAAGCATACATACAACATCAATTATGGAGTATCTGAATATAATCTGTGCATATGTTTCACAGGTAAGACTGAATGCAAACTCCAGCCTTACTAAAATAGCCATATATGATGTAACCTGTAATGCAATTATATCCAAAGCAATTAATATAAGTATTCTTATCCATTTATCGCTATTAATTTTTTTGATGCCCATACTATCTCCACCTTAATATATATACTCATAGAATAATATCATATTATGCCATATTATGCAAGAATTTATAAGAACTTTTCAAGATTATGTCATCCATATAAAGCAACTAGATTCTTTGTGAAAAAATAATGAATTGTCCTATTATTATTGCTTTTTCGATTATCATCTGATACATTAATCATAACATAAATATGAATATCATTTTGATTTTCAGGAAAGGAGACGATTATGGGAGAACATATACATGACCATGATTGCACCTGTGGATGTGAACATGACGATGGACCACACTTTATAACACTCACTCTTGATGATGGAGCAGAAATAAAATGTGTAATTATTGCCATATTTGAAGCAGGTGAACATGATTATATCGCACTGCTTCCAACAGAAGGTCCGGAATATGAAAATGGTGAAGTTTATCTATACCGTTATTCAGAAAATGAAAACGAAGAACCTGTACTTGAAAACATAGAAAGCGATGAAGAGTACGAGATTGTTGCAGATGCATTTGATGAATTACTTGATGCAGAAGAATATGATGAAACTATAGGAGATGAAGAATAATGTTCAATAAACTTAAGAACAAAAAAGTTCTTGTTCCCGTTATTGCCGGCGTTATTATTATCATTATTTTAATAGTTGCTTTAGCTGTATCATGCGATTCTGATTCTTCTAACGAAGAGACTTCTCAAACCACAACCATCTCTTCACAGAATTCTGATGAAACTACTTCAAAGAGTGACGATGCAGAAGATACTTCTAAAGATAATACAGAGGATACTACAGATGAATCTTCCAATATAGAAAATCCTGCTGACTCTTCTGAAACAACCACCGAAAAAGATAAAACAGAACAGAGCACTAAACCAACCTCTTCTACTGTTGATGGCGAAGACTTTGATGCCAGTTTAGGTGAAGACGAA
>JBJEMK010000034.1:0-4688 GCA_051879635.1 Eubacterium sp. | reverse complement strand
ATAACGATCTTGCGGACGAGCTTGCCAAAAGTGCAATTTTTTAATTTTTTTACATTAATTGACAAATTATCCATTTGTAAATATAATTTTATTGGATTGAGTATATACAAATTATATTTTTAAGGGATACGGAGGGTAATTATGTCTTTAATTTATATTGTAGAAGATGATGCGCATATCAGAGAAATGGAAAGTTATGCGCTCACAAGCAGCGGACTCAATGTTATAGAAACAGCAGATGATTCCGCTTTTTTTAATGCACTTAAGAAGAGAATCCCGGATTTAGTAGTTTTAGATATGATACTTCCATCTGTTGATGGAATGGCCATTCTAAGAAGATTACGTTCTAATCCTGTTACAATGGATACGCCGGTTATCATTGCATCTGCAAAATCTTCTGAACTGGATAAAGTCCGGGCACTTGATGCCGGCGCTGATGATTATATTACCAAACCTTTTGGAGTATTGGAGTTTATTTCCAGAGTAAAGGCACTACTTAGACGTACATCTACTCCTTCAAGCAAAAGCATCTATGAGTATGAGGGAATAGTTCTGGATAATATAAGCAGGAATGTATCCTGTAATGGTGTCAGTTGCAGCCTTACATATAAAGAATTTGAACTGTTAAAGTTTTTAATATGTAACCGGGGGATTGTTCTTACCAGAGAACAAATTATAAACACTATATGGGGATATGACTACGATATAGAGAGCCGTACTGTTGATATGCATATCAGAACTCTAAGAAAAAAGCTTGGAGCAAGCGGACGTTTTATATGCACTGTACGAAATGTAGGATATAAGCTTGAACATGATGTCTGATTTGTTCCTTGTGCACTATTATTTTGTCATAAATGAAGTTGCCTTCCAATATATTTTAATATATATCCGGGAGGTCTTGTATGGGGAAAAGAATTGTTAAGAGTGGGTATTTTTGGTTTTGCATACTTATGTTTGTTGCAATAATTACCATAGCTTCCTCAAATGCTATGTCTGAAATCATACCTGTAAATGCTATTATAGAGAACAGTGAACGTGAATTACCGATATATTCTGTAGAAACATCTGAGAAAGTCGTGGCATTATCTTTTGATGCTGCCTGGGGAAATGAAGATACCCGGGAAATACTTGATGTTTTGAAAGAATATGATGTTAAGGTAACCTTCTTTATGACCGGTGGATGGGTCCAAAATTACCCTGAGGATGTTAAATCTATATATGAGGCAGGTCATGACCTTGGAAATCATAGTGAAAATCATAAAAATATGAGTACATTAAATTCAGATGAAATATGTCAGGAATTAAGCTCTGTAACTAAAAAGGTTTATGACCTTACCGGGTTTACAATGGAATTGTTCCGTCCTCCATATGGTGATTATGACAATGAAGTTATACTAAATGCAAAGGATTGTGGCTATTATACAATTCAATGGGATGTTGACAGTCTGGATTGGAAAGATTATGGTGTGGATTCTATAATTGATACTGTTCTAAATCATAAAAATCTGCAGAATGGCTCCATAATTTTAATGCACAATGGTGCCAAATATACTGCTAAAGCCCTTCCAAAAGTTATTGAAGGGCTTAAAGAAAAGGGTTATACAATTGTGCCTATATCTGAGCTTATTATACGTGAAAATTATCATATGGACCACACAGGCCGCCAGATTGCAGATTAATTTATTGTAATTAACACAATTCTTTTCTGTTATATACAAACCATGCACCTGCTGTAAACACAGCAACCAGTATCATTGTTATAAGTATATTCCAATTGTTTATGGCAGTGTGTTCAATTATGTATCTGGACTCACACAAAGTAAATATTGAGAAATATTTAATATTTTCAATTTTATCACTAAGCAGCCCAATCATTTGAATAAAATATGCTATAAACACAAGTGCAAAACTTATTCCCAGCATTTTTTTCGTTTTATGAAAAAATGTTGAAATAAATAATGATAATGCAAAAAATACATACATAGACATTACCGGTGAACCTAGTAATAGCAGCATTTTTTTCATCTGAAGGTTATCTGAATCCAATAATTTAAGTGCAATTATTGTTGTTCCGCCTGCTACGATAACAAAGGCTGTTACATAAATTATTCCACACACAAATTTAGCCAAAAATATACGTGACCGTGATACAGGTTTTGAATATAAATATTCTATTGTCATATCACTTTCTTCTTTTAACAATATATTGGAGCCCAGGATTGATGCAAAAAGTCCTCCTACCAGCACGAAATATACTGCTCCCTCTGTCATTATCCAGCCTGTTGCATTAGATATGCTTGCAATATCCATATTAAATGCTTTTAGTGTTTCTTCTGAAAATGATGCCATCATCGCATCTATCATTTCTTCATTTCCATCCAGAATAATTGGATACACCGCAATAACTGCTATGTACAGTGCTGCCATAATCCCGGTCCATATTAACCAGTTTTTCACATTGAGTTTTACTTCTCTTTTTAACATCCTGACTTCCCCCTATTCATAATAATGCATAAAAATTTCTTCTAATGACGGTTCCTCAATTAAAAGTTTATTAATGTTCAAGGATGAAAGAGACTTCACCAGTTCATTCATATTTCCATTGTACATAAACCGTATACCATTGTCATAATATTCAATAGTGCCTTTGGCCAGTTTTTTTGCAGCATCACAGTCATCACACTCCAATGTCACAAAATGAACCGCACCTGATATAAGATTTTCTATAGTATCCACTTTTTTTAAAAAGCCGTCTTTTATAATTGCCACTCTATCACATAATTTCTTTACTTCACCCAGATTATGAGATGAAAAGAAAATAGTTGTACCTTTTTGCTTTTCTTCCTTTATAATTTCATAAAAGGCTTCCTGCATTAGAGGGTCAAGACCATTAGTTGCTTCATCCATAATAACTAATTTTGGATTATGCATTAATGACAGTATAATTCCAACCTTTTTCCTGTTTCCAAACGAAAGTTCCTCAATCTTTTTATCCATATCCAGTTGAAGTTTCTCTGATAATCTATTTATCTTATCGTCATCTACATTTCTATAAAAAGATTTATTGTAATTAAAGATTTTTTTAACTGTCATTTCTTCATATAGGTTAATTTCGCTTGGCAAATAACCAATTTTATTCTTAATTGCAATATTCTTTCTGTCAAAATGCTCGCCCATAACTAATACATCGCCTGATGTTTTATTTATAAGGTCCATAACACTTCTTATGGTTGTTGATTTGCCTGCACCATTAGGTCCGATAAAACCAAATATTTCCCCCTCCTCAATTGATAAAGACAAATCTTCAACTCCTCTGACGCTGCCATAATATTTTGTAAGATTTTTAATTTCCAGTGACTTCATAAATCCCCTCCTGCACAATTGATTTGTATTTTAATATTATATTTTCTTATTATACAAATACATCAACATACTTCTGAAGCTCTGCCAGTTTTTCTGAATCCATATCATTAATGCCTTTTAACGGATTTTCAATTCCCAGATTATCATATTTGTAAAATCCCATCGTATGAAATCCTAGCAGCTGATATTTTTCTACGCCGCCAATACTATTTATTACACTTATATACTTATCGAGTATCTCTTTGCTGTCATTAATACCCGGAATAATAACTGTTCTAATCCATAATCGTATATTGCATTCATTTGTATACTTAATCAGCTGCAAGGTTTTTTGCATATTTCTGCCTGTATATTTAATATAAGACTCATCATCCCACATTTTCAAATCACATATGACCATAGAAGAGTTTTTTACTGCTTTTTTTACTTCATCATTAAGAGTAACACAACCAGAAGTATCCAACGCATAATTAATATTCTCATCTTTTAACAGACTGCCGAGTTCATTAATTTCCTTTGCATGAAGCAATGGTTCACCACCACTAAAAGTAACACCGCCCTTTTTACCAAAATACGGTTTGTACCTTTTTATTTTTTTGAGCAGTTCTTCTGCCGTATATTCAGTTCCTATTCCATGCCATGTATCAGGATTATGGCAATATACACATCTTAACGGACAGCCGGTAAAAAACACTGCGCATCGTATTCCTTCACCATCTACCGCTGCCATTGACTCAAAAGAATGAATAATCATAATTACATTTTCTCATGGAAAGTTCTTGCTATAACTTCCTCTTGTTTTTCCCTCGTCAGCTTATTAAAGTTTACCGCATATCCACTTACTCGTATAGTAAGTGAAGGATACAATGTAGGATCATTCATGGCTGCAATTAGTTTGTCCCTATTCAGTACATTAACATTAAGGTGATGTGCATCCTGAACAAAATATCCGTCAAGCATTGCGACCAGTTTTTCTACTCTGTCATCATCATCTGTTCCAAGTGCAGATGGTGTAATTGAAAAAGTATTTGAAATACCGTCCTGACAACATCCATAATTAAGCTTTGCTACTGAATTGAGGCTTGCAAGGGCACCTTCTTTATCTCTGCCATGCATTGGATTAGCTCCCGGCGCAAATGGTTCTCCCTGCTTTCTTCCGTCAGGTGTAGCTCCTGTTTTCTTTCCATACATAACATTTGATGTAATTGTAAGAATTGAAAGAGTATGCTTTGCACCTCTGTAAGCTTTTGTCTTGCAAAGCTCATTATAAAAATATTCTGTTACCCACTCTGCTATCTCATCAACCCTGTCATCATCATTACCAT
>JBJEMK010000033.1:0-4713 GCA_051879635.1 Eubacterium sp. | reverse complement strand
ACTGCATTGTATCGGAGCTACTACTTTGGATGAATACAGAAAGTATATTGAAAAGGATGCTGCACTTGAGAGAAGGTTTCAACCGGTAATGGTAAATGAACCTACAGTAGAGGATACTATTTCTATTCTGCGTGGATTAAAAGAAAGATATGAAGTATTCCATGGTGTAAAGATTACGGATTCAGCACTTGTGTCGGCAGCTGTTTTATCTGACAGATATATATCCGATAGATTTCTGCCTGATAAGGCAATTGATTTGGTTGATGAGGCGTGCGCACTGATTAAGACAGAATTAGATTCTATGCCGACAGAACTTGATGAGTTATCACGTAAAATAATGCAGATGGAAATAGAAGAGGCTGCATTGAAAAAAGAAAAAGACAAGATGAGCCAAGAAAGACTTGCTGAACTTCAAAAGGAATTAGCTGAATTAAAAGCAGATTTTGCAGGGCAGAAAGCTAAATGGGAAAATGAAAAAGCTTCTGTTGAAAAAGTTCAAAAACTTCGTGAAGAGATGGAAGATATTAATAATGAAATACAGAAGGCACAGCGTGAATATAACCTTAATAAAGCTGCAGAACTTCAATATGGCAAATTGCCAGAAATAGAAAAGCAGCTGGCAAAGGAAGAAGAAAACGTGAAGAAAAAAGATTTATCCCTGATTCATGAATGTGTTGAAGAGGATGAAATTGCAAAGATAATTTCACGCTGGACGGGAATACCCGTTGCAAAACTTACAGAATCTGAGAGAAGTAAGACTTTATCATTGGATAAGCAATTGCATAAGAGAGTTGTAGGACAGGATGATGCAGTGACTAAGATTACCGAAGCAATAATACGCTCTAAAGCAGGCATAAAGGATCCTACTAAGCCTATTGGCTCATTTCTGTTTCTTGGACCTACAGGTGTTGGAAAAACGGAATTGGCAAAAGCACTTGCAGAAAATCTTTTTGATGATGAATCTAACATTGTGCGTATTGATATGAGTGAGTATATGGAAAAATATTCCGTATCACGACTTATAGGAGCGCCTCCGGGATACGTCGGATATGATGAGGGCGGACAGCTCACAGAGGCAGTAAGAAGAAAGCCTTATTCAGTAGTATTGTTCGATGAAATAGAAAAGGCTCATCCGGATGTGTTTAATGTATTGCTACAGGTCCTTGATGATGGACGAATTACAGATTCACAGGGAAGAACTGTAGATTTTAAAAATACAATAATTATTCTTACCTCAAATATTGGTTCATCATATTTATTAGAGGGAATAGAGGCTGATGGTTCAATTTCAAAATCTTGTGAAGAGATAGTTATGAATGATTTAAGAAATCATTTCAGACCTGAATTTTTAAATCGTCTTGATGAAATTATTATGTTTAAGCCATTAACACGTGAAAATATTTCAGGAATAATAAAATTGTTAATTGCAGATGTGAATAAGAGACTGGCAGATAGAGATATTTCTATTGAACTTACACCAACAGCTGAAAGTTTCATTGTACAAAATGGATATGACCCCGTATATGGTGCAAGACCATTAAAACGTTACTTACAGAAAAATGTAGAAACACTTGCAGCCAGGGTAATACTGGAACAAGGTGTTGCTGAGGGAGAGAAGATACTTATAGATGTAAATGAAGGAAAACTTGAGGCTAGGATAAGATAATGTAGTTAATTTTAAAAACAGAAGCATAAGTTGATTATGCTTCTGTTTTATTATGCACACTATTAAATATATAATATGTATTGACAAATATTTAACATAGGTATATTATAACATATGAACAATGGTTCATATGTTAAAGAAATTGGTGATATTATGGATAATAAATGTGAAATGTGTGAATATACACATCATCATCATGAGATGATTGAAAGGATTAAAGATGTCTTGCCAGATGAGGAGATAATGTATAGTCTGGCTGATTTTTTTAAAATATTTTCTGATTCCTCCCGAATAAAAATATTATGTGTCCTGACAGAAGGCGAAATGTGTGTATGTGACATATGGCAGACGTTAGGACTTACACAGTCTGCAGTTTCTCATCAATTAAGAATTTTAAAGCAGATGAAACTTGTAAAATATAGAAGAGATGGGAAAACAATTTATTATTCATTAGCAGATGCACATATTCAGTCCATTATAAGTCAGGGACTGGAGCATATTATGGAGTAACAGTATAGTGTATTATTATATTTGAAAGGAAATAATTATGCAGAGTTTAGAACATAGTCATAATAATGATAGTAATCAAGAAAAATGTTGTCATAGCTGTTCGTGTTCATGCCATCATGAAGATGAAAGTGTGAATATCAGACTCATCATAGGGTCGGCAATAATATGGGCAATTGCAATGTTTGTTCCATTTGAAAAAATATTTGTTTCTTTTTCATCAGCAGCAATTAAAAATATAGAGTTGTGTATTTTTTTGCTCGCATATCTTATTGCGGGAAAGGATGTAATTAAGGAAGCGGTAGAAAATATTATGCATGGGAAAATCTTTGATGAAAATTTTCTAATGTCAATAGCTAGTCTTGGAGCATTTTTTATAGGAGACTATGCTGAGGCAGTTGCAGTTATGTTGTTTTACCAGGTAGGAGAAGCATTTCAAGGATATGCGGTAGGAAAATCCAGAAAATCTATTACTGAACTGATGGATATACGCCCTGATTTTGCTAATATCAGGACCGTGGATGGCAGTATAAGAAAGGTTGATCCACAACAAGTAAAGCTGTACGATATAATTGTTGTAAAGCCCGGAGAAAAGGTTCCGCTTGACGGAATGGTAGTAAAAGGAACAGGAAGCCTTGATACATCTGCTCTTACAGGTGAGAGCCTGCCGAGAGAAGTGACCGAAGGTGATGAAGTAATAAGTGGTTCCATAAATATTAACGGATTATTGGAAATAGAGGTAAAAAAGGAATTTGCAGAATCTACTGTTTCTAAGATTCTGGATATGGTGGAAAATGCATCAGAGAAGAAAACCAGAACAGAAAGATTTATTACCCGTTTTGCAAAAGTATATACGCCAATAGTAGTGGCATCGGCTGTATTGATGGCAGTAATTCCTTTGTTTTTTGGAATGAATATTTCTGATAGTATGTATAGAGCCCTTACATTTCTTGTTGTTTCATGTCCATGTGCTCTTGTAATATCTGTTCCGTTAAGTTTTTTTGCAGGAATAGGGGCGGCATCTAAAAGAGGTATTTTAATTAAGGGTAGTAATTATATAGAAACATTAGCAAAGTGTGATACAATTGTTTTTGATAAGACAGGAACGCTTACAAAAGGAATATTTAAAGTTATTAATGTAAAGCCTGTGGACAATGTCAGTGAGCAGGAACTATTAAAAATGGCTGCGTGTGCTGAATGGTTTTCAAATCATCCGATTGCGATCTCATTAAAAAATGAATTAGAAAAAAGAGATAGAGACTCATTTGAAGAAATACAAAAATCTTCTGAAGATATAAAAATAACAGATATTGTAGGAAAAGGAATATGTGCAACTATAGGTGATACTGAAATTCTGGCAGGTAATAGTTCACTTATGCAGATGCATGGAGTGGCCTGCATGAATGAAAGTACACCGGGAACAGTGGTATATATAGCACTTAATAGAAGCTTTGCAGGAAGTATACTTATTGCAGATGAAGAAAAAGACGGGGTGAAAGATGCACTTGAAGATATTAGAAAAACCGGAATAAAGAGTATTGTGATGCTTACAGGAGACCGTAAGGAAATTGCGCAGAGCGTTGCTGATAATATCGGAATTACGGAATTTTATTCAGGACTGTTGCCGGATGATAAAGTAAAACATGTAGAAAGAATGATAAATGATAATAAAAAACTGGCATTTGTTGGTGACGGAATAAATGATGCCCCGGTTTTAGCAAGAGCAGACCTGGGATTTGCAATGGGAGCGTTAGGTCAGGATGCGGCAATAGAAGCAGCTGATATAGTTTTGATGGATGACAATCCAAAAGGAATTTCACGGGCAATTCGTATAGCAAAAGGTACAATAGCAATAGCAAATGAAAATATAATATTTGCCCTGATAATAAAATTAGCAATTTTGATTCTGGCAGGATTTGGTATGGCTAATATGTGGGCAGCAGTATTTGCAGATGTTGGCGTCTGCGTTATTGCAATAGTAAATGCATTAAGAGCATTAAATATTAAATAAATTTATTTAAATAAGCATCATAAACATAATTTATAGAATTAAGTTTGTTTGTGATGCTTTCTTTGTCTATATTTAAACTAGAACATAAATCGTCAAAACTTTTATAATTATCCCTTAATTGTGTATTGATATAACTTAGTAATATAACGGGATCATTCGGTAAATTATTTGAATTCATGATTTTGAGACCTCTTAAGTTTATATAAATTTTAATAGTAGTTGCGGCAATTAGTATACTCTTATTATGAATAGAAGTCAAATAAAAGGGCATATAATATAGTATTATATATTATAATTAAGGGCGGCATTCATGTGAAATGGGCAGGAGATATTATTAGGTATACAGATGCATTGAGATTAATGTTGGCTTTTGCTATAGTATCGTTGTCAATCATTATGTGGCATGATATGAATAAATATTTTGGCGAAGTCACAACTGCACAGGATGTTACGGACAGTCTTGGAGGAAGTGCTGCATGGAATGATACACAGAACAGTAGGCAGAATAATGAATGGTCTAATGTAGGAA
>JBJEMK010000032.1:0-4756 GCA_051879635.1 Eubacterium sp. | reverse complement strand
AAATATGGGCGGGCTGTTACTGGAACCACAAATGCACAGACTAAGTCATGAAACAGATGGGTATAAATTTACAGTAGAAGTGAAGTTTAAGGCCATGTTTGATAAAATGCGGGAGTCATTCAAGCTGGTTAAAGCAATGCTTTTTACAACAGATTTTAATGATGACAAAAGACTTCAGGAGATTATTGCAGAATTAAAGTCCAGACTTCAGTCCATTATGGAACATTCCGGAGATAGCGCGGCTGCATTGAGAGCAGCATCTTACTATTCAAAAACAATGTATATAAAGGAACAATATTATGGCATAAGTTTTTACAAATTTATTGAGTCAATTGATGCGAATTTTGAAAGTAAGAAAGAAGAACTAAAGAAAAAACTCGGAGAAGCATGCAGATGTATTTTTACAAGGAAAAACCTTGTTGTAAACTATACAGCGCCTCTTGAACAATTAGCAGAACTTAATCAGGAAATAGAAAACCTTCCATTTTATGAATCATGTACATCATGTAAAGGTACTCATGAATTTGAACCTGAACAGCGAAATGAAGGGTTTAAAACATCTGCACGTATTCAATATGTAGCACGTTCAGGAAATTATACAAAAGCAGGATATGAATTTAATGGTAGTTTAAATGTTCTGCGTACTATTATGAATTATGAGTATTTATGGAACAATGTAAGAGTTCGGGGAGGAGCTTATGGCTGCAGTGCTTTGTTTACAAGGCAGGGTGATTGCACGTTTACGTCATATAGGGATCCTAACCTTAAGATAACTAATCAAGTATTTGAAAAGGCAGCAGATTATATTGAAAAGTTTAGTGCGGGAAATCGTGAAATGAATAAATTTATTATTGGAACGATGAGTGAATTAGATGCACCTCTTAGCACGTCGGCAAAAGGAGCCAGAAACTTCATAATGTATATGACAGATACGACATATGAGGACATACAAAAATCTAGAGAGGAAGTGCTTACGACAACAGCTTCAGATATACAGAACCTTGCGCCAATGATAAGAGCAGCTATGGAATGTAATAATATATGTACTGTTGGTAATGAAGGAAAGATAGAAGAAGACAGAGAAATATTTAATGAAACAAAAAATTTGTTTGATTAATTTATAATAATTCAGGTTGGAAAGGATACAAATGAAACAAAATTTTAAATCAGGATTTGTAACACTTATAGGAAGACCTAATGTAGGAAAGTCTACATTGATGAATAGGCTTATTGGTCAAAAAATTGCGATTACTTCAAAAAAGCCGCAGACAACGAGAAATCGTATACAGACAGTATATACATGCGATGACGGACAGATTGTATTTTTGGATACACCGGGTATTCATAAAGCAAAAAATAAGCTTGGAGAATATATGGTTAATGTAGCAGAAAAAACATTTTCTGAAGTTGATGTAATATTGTGGCTTGTAGAACCGACAACTTTTATAGGTGCAGGTGAGCAGCATATAGCCAATCAGTTGAAAAATATAAAAACACCTGTAATATTAGTAATAAATAAAATGGACACCGTAAAAAAAGAAGAAGTTTTGAAGTTTATGGATGCATACCGTAAAATTTATGATTTTGCAGAAATTGTACCGACAAGTGCTTTACGTGGAAATAATACAGAAATGCTCATTGAACTGATATTTAAATATCTTCCATACGGGCCACAGTATTATGATGAAGACACTATAACTGATCAGCCAATGCGCCAGATTGTTGCGGAATTAATAAGAGAGAAAGCATTGCATGCCCTTAATGATGAAATTCCTCATGGAATAGCGGTTACAATTGAACGTATGAAAGAGAGAGGATCCGGCAAAAATGCAATAATGGATATTGATGCAACTATTGTGTGTGAAAGGGATTCGCATAAGGGAATTATTATAGGAAAGCAAGGCTCAATGTTAAAAAAAATAGGGACAAATGCACGCTATGAAATAGAACAGCAGTTGAATATGAAAGTCAATTTACAACTCTGGGTCAAGGTAAAAAAAGAGTGGCGTGACAGCGATTTTCTCTTGAAAAATTTTGGGTATGATGATAAAAAACAATAGTTTACAAAAGAGTAAAAAATAACCATGAATACTTCAATCTGTATGGGTAATTCTAATCTCATAAACATATAATGTGACAGGGGGATTGGTAATGGACTCAAAAAAGGATTGGGATATATTTGTTGCAACAGGAAAAGTAGAAGACTATCTTCGTTTCGCCCAAAGCAGGCGTGATGAGGACAGTAATAAGGAAAATAAACCTTATTCAAAGGGAAAAGATGGAACAGATAATATTAACAGGAATAGTTGTTTCTGCAATGCCAATCGGTGAATATGACAAGAGATTAGTACTTATTACTAAAGAACGTGGAAGAATAACAGCATTTGCACGTGGGGCAAGGAGAGCAAGAAATCAATTTGCAGCTCCAAGCATGCCTTTTTCATTTGGGGAATTCACCTTGGCAGAGGGACGCAATTCATATTCTCTTGTAAATGTAAAAATAATTAAATATTTTTCAGAATCAATAAAGGATTTTGATAAGCTTGCATATGGATATTATTTTCTGGAGATGGCGGATTATTTTGCCCAGGAGGGCTTAGAAGCGGGTGATACGCTGAAACTTATATGCCAGTCATTGCGTGCGCTATCTAATAAGGCAATTCCGGACAGGCTTATCAGATACATATATGAGTTTAAAACATTAGTGATTAATGGGATATATCCCGACGTATTTTCATGTGCAAGCTGCGGAAACAAACAAGACCTTATTGCATTTAGTAATGTAAGGGAAGGAATGTTATGTAAACAATGTCTTGCTGCATCTGTAAATAAAGATATATTAAACAAGTCTACTATATATGCATTACAATTTATTGTATGTACCCCGATAGAAAGGTTGTTTACATTTAATGTAAGTGAAGAAGTTTTGAATGAACTGAAAGATATTATAAGCAATTATATGAAGCATCATGTTGAAAAGGAATTCAGGTCACTTGAATTTATAGATGATTAATATATATTAACTTTAATTTTATTAGTTCATTTGTAAAATATATATTGAAAATAAAACTAATAAAGGGTAGAATTATAGAATTAGAGTATAGGAGGCAGGATATGGCTACCACAAAAACACGTAAGAGAAGTCATAGAAGAGTTAATTATAGAAAAATAATTGTACCGGTAGAAATAATAATTATTCTTGCTGTTATAATAAGCGTTATTTGTTTATTCTCATGTGGGAAGTCGAAGGATGCTATTTCTGTTTCAGCAGGAGAAAGTGGAATTTATATTTCTACAGACAGCCGGGTTACATATAAGATAGCTGAGAATTTTGATAAATCATATTATAGTGAAGATGATTTAAAAAAACAGATTGAGAGTGAAGTAGAAGATTTTAATTCCAGTAGTTATGCAGGTTCAGATAATGCTATGTCACTTCAGAAATATAAGGTTAAAAATAAAGTTGCAACAGTTGAGTTTGAGTTTGCAACAACAGAGGATTTTGTTAATTATGTAATTAATTATAATGAAACTTCTGAAGATTCAATATATATAGGAAATATTAAAGGTGCTGACGAAAAGAAGTTTTCTATAAGTGGAGAATTTAACAATTTTGACGCCAGTGAGAGTATTGAAGCAGATAAACTTGCGGAAAGTGACTATAATATTATAATACTCAATGAAAAAATGATTATTTCAATAGGTAATGGTATAAAGTATGCAAGTGAAAATGTTACTTTTGATGATGAAAAAACTGTCGTCACACCTGAAGATGAAATAAGCTATATAATTTATTAACTATTTTAAATAAAACATAGACTGCAGGTAATTCTATCTGCGCAGGAGGGAATAATGGAAAAAACAATGGACAAAATCGTAGCACTGGCAAAGGCGAGAGGTTTTGTATATCCGGGTTCGGAGATTTATGGAGGTCTTGCAAATACATGGGACTATGGAAATCTTGGAGTGGAATTAAAAAATAATGTAAAAAAAGCATGGTGGCAGAAATTTATTCAGGAGAACCCTTATAATGTAGGAGTTGACTGTGCCATTCTTATGAATCCACAGACATGGGTTGCATCAGGACACCTTGGTGGATTTGCTGATCCGTTGATGGATTGCAAGGAATGTCACGAGCGGTTCCGCGCAGATAAACTTATTGAAGATTATATGTCTGAAAACGGAATTCAATCAGAGGGTTCAATTGACGGATGGAGTAATGAACAGATGGAACAGTATATTGAAGAACATAATATATGCTGTCCATCCTGTGGAAAACACAACTTTACTGAAATACGCCAATTTAATCTTATGTTTAAGACATTTCAGGGTGTAACTGAAGATGCAAAAAATACAGTATATTTAAGGCCTGAAACAGCTCAGGGTATATTTGTCAACTTTAAAAATGTACAGAGAACATCAAGAAAAAAAATACCTTTTGGTATCGGACAGATTGGTAAGTCTTTCAGAAATGAAATTACGCCGGGCAATTTTACTTTCAGAACAAGAGAGTTTGAACAGATGGAATTGGAATTTTTCTGTGAACCCGGAACAGATTTGGAATGGTTTCAATACTGGAGAGGTTTTTGCATAGACTGGCTCAAGAATTTAGGAATCAGAGAAGATGAGATGCGTGCCAGAGATCATTCACCTGAAGAACTTTGCTTTTATAGCAAAGGAACAACTGATATAGAATTTCTATTCCCATTTGGCTGGGGAGAACTATGGGGAATTGCAGACAGAACAGATTATGACT